>DAOWMR010000284.1 GCA_030642995.1 Spirochaetales bacterium | reverse complement strand
GTATAGGTGTCCGGCTCCTCGAGCGCAATGCGCGCAAGCTCGCCAAGCACCTTCTTCACCGAAGCGGTCCGGATGGAAGTCATGATGCGATTCTGCTGCAGGATCTCCCGGCTGACGTTCAGCGGAAGGTCCTCGCTATCAATGACACCGCGAAGGAATCGAAGATAGGTGGGCATCAGCTCTTTCTCATCGTCGGTGATGAAGACGCGCTGGACGTAGAGCTTCACACCGGCCCGGTAATCCATCTGATAGAGATCAAACGGCGCCTGCTTCGGAACGTAGAAGAGAGTGGTGTATTCCTGTACGCCCTCGGCCTTGGTGTGCAGCCAGAAGAGGGGATCTTCGGTGTCGTGAGTGATCGTCTTGTAAAAGTTCTGGTAGTCCTCGTCGGAGAGGTTGTTCTTTGCCTGTTTCCAGAGGGCGCTCGCTGCGTTGATCTGCTCGAGCTTCTCCTCCTTGGATTTCTCCTTGCCCTTGTCATCGTACTCGCTCTTCATGTAGCGGAGGTAGATGGGAAAGGCAATGTGGTCGGAGTACTTCTTTACGACCTCCTGGATTTGCCAACGGCTGCCATACTCGGCGCCCTCGTCGTTGAGGTGCAGGACAACCTTGGTGCCGTTGCCGTCCAGCTCGGCCTCAGAAATGGTGAACTTCCCTTTACCGTCGCTCTCCCACTTCCACGCCGTTTCCTCCCCGGCCCTTCGGCTGATCACCTCCACCCGCTCGGCGACCATGAAGACGCTATAGAACCCGACGCCGAACTGACCAATCAGGTTGGAGTCTTTCCTGGCATCTCCGGTGAGCTGGGAAAGGAAGCCCTCAGTGCCACTCTTGGCGATCGTACCGAGCTGCTCCTTTAACTCATCCTGATTCATGCCGATTCCGGTGTCGCTCACCGTGATGGTCTTGTGATCGCCCTCGTCAAACGAGATGTCGATTCGGGGATCAAAATCCAGCTTCTTGAACGCGTCATCGGTCAGGGTCAGGTACTTTAGTTTGTCAAGCGCGTCCGATGAGTTGGAGATAAGCTCACGGAGAAATATCTCCTTGTGTGAATACAAACTGTGAACTATCAGGTTGAGAAGTTGGTTGACTTCCGTTCGAAACTTGTGTGTTGCCATGGTGTTCTCCTCGAGATCGACCATAAGCTACCAAAGCCGATACCCGCTGGCAACGCACGCCCGGCTGCCGTAGTATGCGGATTACCAACATGAAGATCCTCATCACCTACTTCAGCGGCACAGGAAACACGGCGTTTGTGGCAGAAAAGCTGGCTGAGTGCCTGCGGGCCGCGGAACCGCGCCAAGGCCGGCCGGCCGCCACCAACCACACGATTTCGTGCACGCCGGTCGAGCGAGTGGGAGACCCGGAGTTGACCGCCACGGACATTGTGGTCCTCGGCTTCCCCATCTATGCCTGCGATGCCCCGGCGCCCATCTACGAGTTTGTCCGCCGATCCGTGCCCGCGCCGTCACGCGCCACCTCCGCGCCGGCCACCCCGGTGGTCCTCTTCTGCACCAAGGGAATGGTGGCCGGCAGCGCACTCCGCAGATTGACCCGAGCCATGACGCTCACTCGATTCAGAGTCGCCGCAGGGGTGACCATCCTGATGGCGGGGTCGGACGCACTACTCACCTCCCGGCGCGGTGGCTGGTATCACCGGTGAGCAACGGCGCGCGACTACGACGCACTGTCCGGTCTCGATCGGCTCGCAACCCTGGTTACCGATGTCGCGTTGGCCACCGGAGATGGTCGGGTTGGGGCTCGTGCCCGACTCCCCTTCTCAGTCGTCGGCACGATCATCGGTTGGATCCTCCGTCCCCTCTACGTCCTGATCGAGCGGCGGCTGGGCAGCCGGTTTTCGGCGGATGAGCGATGCATCGGGTGTCGCTTATGCGAGGAGATCTGTTCGGTACAGAACATCACAGTGGATGTGGCCGAGCCACGAGTCACGCCCGGCGGCGCCACGCGACGCTCCTTCACCGTGACCTTCAGCGACCGATGCATCCTCTGCCTGCGCTGTGTCACTCAGTGTCCGACCGAGGCAATCCAGATTGGCAGGTGGAGTGAAGGTACGGTTCGGTGGCATGGCCCGGACGGAACTTTTGATCCGCGGCGGACGCGGGAAACTACAGATCGAAAATGAGGATGCGCGATTTCCGTGTGTGATCGTAGGCGGATCGTTTCTGGTCCGGAACATCGGCTACGGTCCCGGGCACAAAGCCGAGCTGCTCAAACCAGTCGGAAGCCTGGGTGGTCAGCGCAAACACCCGCTCGACCCCTTCGCTCCGTGCACGCTCAATGAGATAGGCAACAATCCGCTGACCAATCCCCAGATGGTCGTACTGAGGATCCACAGCGAGCCCGGCGATCTCGGCCTGGGCGTCTTCATACCGGTGGAGAGCCCCGCAGCCGTGAACCATCCCGTCGGTCTCAAACACGACAAAATCGCCGTGGAGGTCCGCCAGATCGATCTCGCTGCGTGGCACGAGCACGCCCCGGTCAATGAGCGGGCGCATGAGCCGATGTACGTCCGGCACGTCGTCGCGACGCATGCCCCGGATACTCTGATACTCATTGGTGTGGATCATGGTCCCGACACCGAGGTTTGAGAAGATCTCACGGACCACGGCGCCGTCTGCCCGACCGTCCACAAGGTGTACGCGCTCCACTCCATTTCGGGCGGCCTGCAGGGCAAGTCGGACCAGTTCAACCCCGAGGTCATCATCACTCGGATTGAGCTCCAGGAAGCGTTCGGCCTGATCAACACTCATGCGCGAGATGCGTCCGCCGGGTGCGTTGTCTATTGTGCCGTCGGTGGAGTAGCTGGACGCAACCAGTCCGTCGAAGGCCGACACGAAGAAGAGCTTGCTTGCGTGCAGCGATATCGCGAGTGTTGTCGCGAGCTCACGTGAAGAGAGGTTGTAGGGTTTGCCCGCGGGGCTCCAGCCAATGCAGGGCAGAATGGGAACGGATCCTTGATCGATCACGCCGCAGAGGAGGTCGGCGCGGATTTTGTCCACCGTGCCTGCGTCCTGAAAATCGACCCCGTCCACGACACCGAGACTTCGGGCGCGCACCCAGTTGCCGATAACTGCGCTCACGCCGAGTCCGGAGAGGGAGGTCATGATCCTGTTGGCAACGTCAAAGGCCGCCATCTTGATGAACGGGATCGCCTCAGGCGTGGAAATACGAATGCCCCGGCGTTTCTCGCAATCGACTCCGTACCGATCGAGTATCTCATCTATTCGGCGCCGTGCTCCGGCAACCAGAACGATCCGGATACCGGTTCGTTGCAGAAGCACGAGATCCCGCACCAGCTCGGGCAGAATCGATTCGTCGGCCACGGTATCATCAACCTGAAGGACGAAGGTCTTTTCCCGAAAGGTCTGGGTATACCGGAATGCCTCTCGGATAATCTCTACGTGATCGTTGAACGCTTCCATATCTACTGGTACTGAATGTACACCGGGATGGGCTCGAGCTGCATCACCTCGATGGGCGACAGAAGCGGCTCGTCGTAACCTCCGTCCCTCCAGCTCTTCGGATAGAAGAGCTTGAAACCCTTGAGCGGCATATTTGATGCCTGCACGTTGAACTCCCAGCTCACGTACTTCTCCGCCGGCCGCCCAAATCCGTCCGCGTTGTGAATGAGTTGCACGCCGGGATAGTCGGCCCGAACAAGCTCCCGGTCGCCAATCATCCGCCAGTTGAACTGATGGACCACCAGCATCTTCGGCCCGTCTATGTTGTTCGCAATGAGGTAGTTACTGATTGTCTCCTGGGCCCGATTGAGTTCTTCGGCTTGGATCCCACCGATGACCTCTCCCGGCGCTGCCGTGGCCCATTCGGGATCTATCGCCAGGTGCACGTGATCGTAGGCAAGGTAGGGGAGCATGGAGGCAATTGCATCGTCAACGGTATAGCGCCCGATCTGGTGATCCAGGAAGACGATGATGTCGTGCTCTCCGGCAAACTCAATGTACTCGAGCAGTTTGGTCTCTCGAAGGATACCGATGGTCGCGTCCTCGTAAACCGTCCCGTAGATGATGTGAAAGGCCGGGGCAACCCCAATCGGACCGTTGATCGCATCGTATTCAGACGCTCGAAGAAGCAGATCAGCCGCCATCTCCTCAATGGGCGATTCGCCGAGGATCCCCATGTAGGCGCTGTAGGGATGCCCGTAATAGGCAATCACCTGCCGCTCGGCAACTACGCCCCCGGCGTTGCGGGCTACCTCCGGCCACTGCGGCGTCCAGTCAGCGGGCGGCAAGATGGCAACCGGGCCGGTGTTCCCTGGAGCGTGAATTGGTGGTGCTGCGGGCGGCCGCCGGGCTCCGATGGCGCCAATCTCGCCGGGATCCAGCCACACCAGCGGCGCCGCCCGACCATAGACAACCGCGGCCGAGCGACCGGCGGCCGTCGGCCCGGGCAGATGGACCTCAGGC
>DAOWMR010000245.1 GCA_030642995.1 Spirochaetales bacterium | reverse complement strand
GGCTTCCTGCTCGTCTACGACGAGGATCCGAGTTTTGACGGCGAGCCCGAGCCGGTTCAGGACGGCGGAGCGGTGCGGGCGGTGAGGTATGATGTGGCGTGAGGAGAGCGGTCAAATGGCCAGAATCGCGATGATGTCGACACCCAGCGCAATGCTGATCCCAATCAACCACGTGAGCAACACGAGCCACCTGTCCCCGGCTGCGGCGCCGGCCTAACCCTGTGCGGCGGACAGCGCCTGCTCAACAAAGGCGACGGCGCGCACCCGGCTGAACGTGTCAACGCCCTTCCCGACAGGCAATCGATCCCGCTTCACGAAGCCGCCTGCCATGGAGTCGTGACCGCCACCGATGCCGTGACCATCCACGATGTACCGCACCAGGTCCCCCGCATTCACGGCCGGAATGTTGCTGCGGGTGGAGTACTTCACGCCGGTCTCCCGTATGGCGTAGCTCACTACAACGTTGACCCCGGCAACGCTTATCACAATGTCGCTGGCGGCCCCGAGCAGGGAATCGTTGCCGTTTTCCAGCGGAAGGAACCCGACCTCGCCGTAGATTTCCACTGACTCGAAAGCTCTTGCATAGTCCTTCAGATCGCCAAAGGAGAGCTCGTTGCTCTTGAGTTGCGAGATCAGCGACATGTCCGCGCTTCTGTAGAGCCAGTAGAACATGTCGATATCCAGGGGGCTGGTCCCGCGGGTGAGATCTCGAGTGTCCATGAAGATGCCGTAGACGAGAGCCGTCGCAACCTTGCTGTTGGGAGTGACGGATGCTTCCTTGAAGTATTCGGCGATGATGGCGCTGCAGGAGCCCACCTCCGGCCGTACATCTTCAAATCGATATCCCTGCGGCCCGTTGTACTGGTGATGATCGATGCAGGCTACTTCGTCGGTGACGAGATCTGTGTAGTTAGCGTTGGACTTCTGCACATCCACCAGCACCGTCCAGTCCTCCGCACCAAGCGTGTCTATGTCGGCGGCGTGCCGCATGGTGATTCCAAATGCCTCGAGCATGGCAAGGCTGTTGGCCTTCTCAATCTCGTCCTCGTAGACAATCTCGCCCGGCACACCAAATTTGGCCAGCAATTGCTGAAGCCCGAAACTCGCGGCAATCGCATCCGGGTCAGGGACATTGTGCGGTTGGATGAACACCTCATCGGGCGCCTGCTTGAGCAATTCTACCAGTTCGTCAATCCGAGCCATTGTTCCTCCCGTGCGGTTGCTCGCCGCAACCTCATGGCGAGTATATACGCGCTCACCGAGAGGCGCTATTGACAGAGGATTCTGGCGTGGATGGGCCGGTGATCTCCGGCAGCCGGTCTGTTGTGGCCGAAGCCGGCGTCGGTGACAAGGTCATAGTCCTCTTGGAAGGGAATGCAATAGGTAAAGCTCTCCCGGTATTGTCCATCCGCTTCTCGCTTGGCAATGAGTGAGGGATCGTCACAGTGGCGACGGAACTCGTCCTCGCCCAGGCCCACAATGTGCGCCACGGTGTCATCCCAGGAGTCGCAGACCGCGTCGGAGTTTGCTACTCGCCGGAGCGTGCTCCTCATTGCGGAATGGAGTTCACGGAACTCCCCGGCCCTCTCGGGCGTGACATGCTCCATGAACCATCGCTTTCCGGCATCGTAATGAGTCTTCGGCCATCCTATCTCCGAAACAATCGACCAGAACTCCCGCTCGTCCATACTCACCTCCAGTGGATGGGTCAACTGTACACGGGCGGAGGGTCACAGGGTGTCCCGGATGTCCTGTTGCCGTTTGTTTTTTTGCGAAGCGGTACCAGTAGTTCTGTTGCAGCAGTTGGCGGTTGTTCTCAGGCGTGATAGCTGAGCACGGGGCACACAAGGTACGCTACGCGGTTTTTAGCTCTCTACCCGGCGAGTGAAACACCTCTTTCACATGCCATTCGATGAATTGCAGATCAGGGTTGTACGCCGACCGCACCGGCATATTCAGCTCTCGGCCGTGGAAGTCCAAGACCAGGTGCTGAAACATTGCTGAGCCAGTAGCCATTTCGGATACCAGGATCCGATAGTCTTCGGTAAAGGTGATCATCCCGCGATCGAATAACTTGTGGTGCAGCGAGCAAAGCGCCAGTCCGTTGGGATGGGTATCCGGCCCGCCCGCCTGATGCCACTTGATGTGAGCCGCCTCAATACCAACCAGTGCATGCCCGATGCGACTCGTGAAACCACAGATTGCGCACGAGTTCTCGTAGGCGCGCAGAACTTCCTCGCGGAACTTTGAATCACGCTTCCGCCGGAAGACCAGATATCCGAGATCGATGCCAACGGCACGGAGGATGTCTTCATGGGCGGAGTCGGGGAAGTTCCTTTCGAGGAGTATCCGGATGGCTTCAGCCGCCACGTGTGGATTCTGAATGCCGTTGTAGAATTCTGGCGAAAGGCCGCCATGGGCATCTGCATCTATTAAGATCTTCTTCTTGACCGAGGCGCTGCCAATTCTCTCCGTGGGCAGATTGACGTTCTCAAGCTCCCAGAAACCATCCGTCTGAAGGTGCCAGAATGGCAATTCGGGATGATAGGCCTTTCGATGTGGGCCGAAGTCAATGAGTAATTGTTTGAGTGGTGCCTCGATGCGGCTGAACGGCAGCAATCGCGGTTGGTGATTAAGATACTGCCCAATCACGTAGAGTAGCAGCAGCGGTTTGTGGGGTGCGCGCTCATCCCCGCGAGTCCATACGTTCAGATTGCCGAAGCTTTCTACGATACCCATTTCCGGCAGGGACTATTCTACCCAACTATCCTCTCTGTGCTCCATACCATCTGAACTGACCAAGCCAGCTCGTCTGCTTCAGCCCTTCCATCGAATCCACCACTTACACATCGAGGAATCGCTCATCTCCGTGAACCCAGGCAAGATGAAGTGGAATCCCGCCACGCGCCGTCACCGATGACAACTCACCGATCGCCGCTGTGGCGTTGAATAAAGCTACGAATGCGCTGAACTTTTCGAACCATCGATTTGTCGAGCTGAATGAGTGGACCAACATGGCGGCCTGTGTCGCCCCCAAGCGCTCCGCTTCGATAACGGCGGAGGCAGTTCGATGCAGGAGTTGATAGTAGATGGTATCCGGTATTGGCTCCTCTACCCCCAGGACCTCAGCCAAGTACGTGAGCCGCTTCAGTTTGCCTTCCGAGGCAGTGGCTTTCCACTTTGCCAGGTTCTCACCAAATGGCTCGTTGACCTTTCCTTCAACGGAAATTGAGACCAAGCCGGAATCACACTTCGCGAGAACCCACACATCATTCTGTGAAGCAGTGCTTCCTCCTGGGAGTGGCACCTTCCATTCAGGGAAAATAAATAGTGGATTGAGTCCGCGTAGTGACGGGCTCTGTTGAAGCACGGCGGAGATCTCGGGCGGGAAACCATCCGTGCCTTCCCATGCGTTAGCGAGTGAACGCGCAGAGAAACCACGCGCCCATTGATTCTCTGGATCGGCCAACAGAGCCTTCCAGTCTCCGGGGCCAGCCGATGGGATGAAGATTCTTGCCATCGTTCCTCCAATGTCCGACGTCAATGACACTACCACAACCCCCGGGACACCTCCCGTCCCGACGCTGACCCTATTGTAGCAGCAGCGGCGGCGGTGCGTAACCCACGAAAGCACCGCCTGGACAAGAAAAACCGACGGAGGCGGGCAAGAAGGCCGGACATGTGTTCGCCCGCGAGATAAACGGTGAAACCATCACCGCCCACGAACGCGGCGATTACACGGTCAGCGTACGCCACCGCCAGCTTGGAAGCGTTCTCCTTGGGTGCCATTCGCCGAAATCGTTGATTGTGTTGCTCATGCGCCACAAGAAACCTACAAGGCTCACGCCCCAAAAGCCCATACCCCGCGATCACTCATGGCCGAGCGTCTTGTCGAGTCTGCCCAGCAGCGCGGATCTGGATTCTCCCAGGGAATCGAACACTTCGCTCTTCACGAGTGCCGCCACCACCTTCCGGTTCACAATCCGTGTGTCAACGCGTCGCATGAAATCGGCAAATGATCGGAAGGGACCTCCCGACGAGCGCTTGCCCAGTATCTCGTCAATGGCATCCCTGCGTACCCTCCGGATACCTGCGAGACCGTAGACGATCTTCCCGTCGCGCACTCCGAAGAACTTCTCACTGGTGTTGACGTCCGGCGGGATCACTTCGATGAACATCTTCTCGGCTTCTGCCATGTAGTCGGCGAACATGTCTGGATTGTTGATCTCCGATGTGAGATTCGCGGCCATGAACTCAACAGGGTGGTGGGCTTTCAGATATGCCGTTCGGTACCCGAGGAGCGTGTACGCCGCCGCGTGTGATTTGTTGAATGCATGTCCGGCAGATTGCTCGAGAAGTGTGAGGATTGCCCGGGCATCTCTTGTTGAAACGCCGTGAGCCGTCGTCCCTTCCAGATACGAATTCTTCATTCGCGCCACTTCCTCGGCATGCTTTTTGCCCAACGTGCGTCTCAGGAAATCTGCCTGTCCGAATGAGAACCCGGCGACGAGCTGTAGGATTTCCAGTATCTGCTCCTGGTACACGACGAGACCGTACGTCTCTCGTAGGATGGGCTCCAACCGCGGCATCGGGTAGGCAATGGAAGCACGTCCACTCCGTGCGTCGATGTAATGATCGATGTCTTCCATCGGGCCGGGGCGGTAGATCGCGGTGAGTGCAATGAGGTGTTCTAACCTGCTAGGTTTCATTCGCCTGAGGAGAACGCCCATTCCCGAGCTTTCGAATTGGAACACGCACTTGTTCTGCCCCCGGCTCAGGAGTTCGAATGTGGGTGCGTCGTCGTCCGGAATCGCGTCCAGATCGATCTCGATCCCTTGAGCGCGCAGCAGTTTCCTGGTGTTCTCCATGACAGTCAGAGTCCGCAGCCCCAGGAAGTCCATCTTCACCAGGCCACACTCTTCGAGGTAGTCCATCGTGTACTGGGTCGCGATCTGACCGGTCCTCGCGTCTCGCCACAACGGCACGTACTCGGCCAACTCATCACGACCAATGACGATTCCCGCAGCATGAGTAGATGCCCGGCGATGGAGGCCTTCC
>DAOWMR010000151.1 GCA_030642995.1 Spirochaetales bacterium | reverse complement strand
GACTATATCAAGAACATGATCACCGGCGCCGCCCAGATGGACGGGGCTGTGCTTGTTGTCTCGGCTCCTGATTCCGTAATGCCGCAGACCCGTGAACACATCCTTCTTGCCCGACAGGTGGGTGTCCCTGCGATCATTGTTTATTTGAACAAGACCGATCAGGTTGATGACCCCGAGCTCATCGAGCTGGTCGAGGAAGAGGTTCGTGACGTTCTGAACTATTATGAGTTCCCCGGTGACGAGATCCCTATCATCAAAGGGAGCGCGTTCGAGGCGATGAACAACCCCACGGACGAAGAGAAGACCAAGTCGGTGATGGATCTCGTAGCAGCAATGGACAGCTACTTCCCGCTCCCGGAGCGTGCGGTAGACAAGGACTTCCTCCTGCCGATTGAGGACATCTTTTCCATTCAGGGTCGAGGAACAGTTGTGACCGGCCGAATTGAGCGGGGTGTTGTCCACGTCAACGACAAAGTGCAGATCATCGGTATCCGGGAGACGAAAGAGACCGTTGTCACCGGCGTTGAGATGTTCAACAAACTGCTCGATGACGGACAGGCCGGCGACAACATCGGTGCTCTGCTCCGAGGCGTTGATAAGGACGAAGTTGAGCGTGGTCAGGTTCTTGCAAAGCCGGGTTCGATCACCCCGCACACCAAGTTTAAGGGAACCATTTACGCGTTGACCAAGGATGAGGGTGGACGTCACAGTCCATTCTTCTCCGGCTATCGTCCCCAGTTCTACTTCAGAACGACGGATATCACCGGGACTGTTGACCTTCCGGAAGGCAAAGAAATGGTTATGCCTGGTGACAATACTGAGATCATCGGTGAGCTGATTCACCCGATCGCCATGGAAAAGGGGCTTCGGTTTGCTATCCGTGAGGGTGGCCGGACTGTGGCGTCCGGCCAGGTTATCGAGGTCATAGAGTAAGAGTGATGCGAAAGGGCCTCACGGGCAACGTCCTGTGAGGCCTCGTTATCTCTTTTTGGAGGCAGCATGGCAGGCGAGAGAATACGGGTCCGGCTTCGGGGTTTTGATACCGAACTGGTGGACCAGAGCGCAAAAGCGATTGTCCAGACGGTTCAGAAGTCCGGAGCGAAAGTTGCTGGGCCAATCCCTTTGCCCACGCGCATCAACAAGTACACCGTCTTGCGGTCTCCTCACGTGAACAAGAAGTCACGAGAGCAGTTCGAAATGCGGACTCACAAACGATTGATCGACATCATTGAGCCGACGTCGGCCGTCATGGACGCTCTCATGAAGCTTGAGCTCCCTGCAGGTGTCGATGTCGAGATCAAGCAGTAGGCGCGGCCGCGGCTCCGCTGTAGTACGTAGTAGGAACGGGTAGGTTCATGTTTGGGTTAATAGGCAAGAAAGTCGGCATGACACAGGTGTTCAATGATTTTGGAGAACTCGTGCCGGTGACCGTGATAAAAGTTGAGCCGAATCTGGTTGTGGAGCAGAGAACTCCGGATAAGAACGGCTACAGTGCTGTTGTTCTCGGCGCATTTGAGATCAAGCCGGCGCGTGTGTCGAAGCCCCGGCTCGGGCAGTTTGAGAAGCATGGCGTCGAGGCAAAGCGACACGTCGTTGAGATCCGGGATTTTGACAGAGAGTGTGCAATCGGCGATTCACTCGGCGTTGAGCTTTTCACCGATGCCGGTTTTGTGGACGTTATCGGAACCTCGAAGGGGAAGGGCTTTCAGGGTGTCATGAAGCGTCACAACTTCAGTGGCGGCAACAAGACCCACGGCAGCAAGTTCCATCGTGCGGGTGGGTCCACCGGTATGGCGGCATGGCCGTCCAAAGTTCATAAGGGTACGAAGATGGCCGGCAGGATGGGCGGTGTTCAGCGCACTGTCCAGAATCTTCGGGTCGTCGGTGTTGATTCCGAACGCCAGGTGCTATTGGTCGGCGGCGCGGTGCCCGGGACGAAAGAAGGGTACATCGTCGTGAAGACATCCAAGAAGAAGGGTTAACTCATGGACAAGAAAGTCTTGTCGGTGAAAGGAAAAGAGGTTCGCAACATCACACTTGACGATACCGTGTTCGCACGGGAAGTCAGTGATGGAGCGATATATCACGCGGTGCGGAATGAGTTGGCGAATATGCGGGTGGGAACTGCTTCCACCAAGAGCCGAAGCGAAGTCGCCGGTAGTCGGCGCAAGCCGTGGCGACAGAAGGGCACCGGCCGTGCTCGTGCCGGTACATTTCAGAGCCCGGTCAGAGTTGGCGGTGGTATTGCCTTCGGACCCAAGCCTCGTGACTATTCATATCGTCTTCCCAGGAAGATGAAGCGGGTTGCACTGAAGTCTCTACTCAGTCTCAAGAACGGGGCCGATGACCTGATTGTCGTTGAGGACTTCACTGTTGAGTCTGGAAAGACCCGGGATCTTGTGGCGATTCTCTCAACCCTCACCGGTGAGGAACGGACAGTGCTGATCCTTGGAGATGATGATTCCATGGTGAAGCGTGCAGGCAGAAATATCCCCTGGCTCAGGATGCTCTCATACAACCGGCTCCGTGCTCACGACCTTTTCTATGGCGGGAAGCTGGTGGTTACGGAAAGTGCGGCACAGCGACTCAATGAGTTCTACTCCGATACGATTGGCAAGAAGGACTTGCCTGGCAAGGAGAAGTCGTGATGGATGCTGACAAGATTGTCATCAAACCACTTCTCACAGAGAAGTCAAATCGGCTGCGGGAAGTCCACAAGTACGCGTTTCATGTGGATGCCCGGGCCAACAAAATACAGATCAAGGCCGCGATTGAAGAGCTGTTTGATGTCCATCCGATTTCATGTACCGTCCTGAATGTGAAGCGAAAGCCAAAGCGTGTTCGTTATCGCAAGGGCTACACATCGAGCTGGAAGAAGGCAATTGTGACGCTTCCGCCGAATGAAACCATCGGCATTTTTGAAGGGGCCTGAGCATGGCATTGAAGAAGTACAATCCACTAACGCCTGGCCTGCGGTTTCGCACGACACTTGATTTCAGCGATTTGGATAAGAAAGACGCTGAGAAGCGGCTGACTAGCGGTTTGCCTTTCAAGGCTGGTCGAGACTCGGCAGGGAGAATCAGCGTTCGCCGGAAGGGCGGTCGTCACAAGCGACTCTACAGAGAGATCGATTTTCGGCGCGACAAGATTGGCGTGCCGGGGCGCGTCACAGCGATCGAATATGATCCGAATCGCAGTGCCAATGTGGCTCTGATCGTTTACGCAGATGGCGAGAAGCGCTATATCCTGGCGCCAAAGGGTCTCGAGCGTGGCGTGACGATCCTGGCGGGTGATACGGTTGCACCGACCGTCGGCAATTCGCTGCCCCTTGAGAGTATCCCTCTGGGTACGAGCGTTCACAATGTTGAGCTTCAGCTTGGACGTGGTGGGCAACTCGCGCGTTCGGCAGGGGTCGGCGCGGTCCTCGTCGCCAAGGACAAAGACTACGTGACGTTGAAGTTGCCGTCGGGTGAAATGAGATTGGTATTTCGACGATGTAAGGCAACAATCGGCGTTGTCGGCAACGAAGATCACATGAACGTCACGCTCGGGAAGGCCGGTAAGTCTCGACATCTGGGGCGCCGTCCGAAGGTTCGTGGTGTTGCAATGAATCCGGTTGATCATCCGCTGGGCGGCGGTGAGGGCAGATCCTCGGGTGGCCGACATCCGGTGAGTCCCTGGGGACAGCCGACGAAAGGATACAAAACCCGCAAGAAGCGGAAATCCTCCAGCAAGTTCATCGTCAAGCGGCGGAAGTAGGAGAGAGTAGTGTCACGTTCCATCAAGAAGGGACCGTTCATCGAGAAAAGCCTCTATTCGCGTGTGGTGGAGATGAACAGAAGCGGTGAGAAGAAGATGATTAAGACCTATTCACGCACATCAACCATCATTCCTGAAATGGTGGGACTCACGGTGAGCGTGTACAACGGAAAGACCTGGGTTCCGGTCTACGTCACGGAGAATCTTGTTGGTCATAAGCTCGGAGAGTTTTCACCGACCCGATTGTTCCGAGGTCATGCCGGAAGCGATCGAAAGGCAAGGAGGTAGCCGTGGCAGACAAGACTGGATACCGTGCTATCGCTCGTTTCCTCATGGTGTCTCCTTTCAAGGTCCGACCGGTAGCAGACGCGGTGCGCAAGCGCCCGTACACGGAAGCTGTGGCAATCCTCGATAATTTGCCGCAGAAGGGCGCAGCCCTCATTGGGAAGGTTCTTAAGTCTGCCGCGGCCAACGCGCTGGTGCAGAATAAGGAGCTCGATGAAGGCATGCTCTACGTCAAGGAACTGCGCGTGGATGAAGGACCTCGACTGCGACGGGTATGGTTTCGCGGTCGTGGGCGGGCAGACATGTTGCAGAAAAGAATGAGTCACATCACGGCTGTCGTCGACGAGATCGGACGAACGGGGGAATAGCGTGGGTCAGAAAGTACACCCATACGGGATCCGTATTGGCATCAACAAGGGATGGAAGTCTAAGTGGTATGTGGACCCTCGGGAGTATGCCGATACGCTCCACGAGGATCTGAAATTGAGACGTATCCTTGAGAGCATGCCCGAAACCAGAAACGCGGAGATTGCGGATGTAGAGATCATCCGCCATCCTCAGCGGATCACCTTGATGATTCAAACTTCCCGACCAGGTGTGATAATTGGGACGAAGGGCTCAAATATCGAGAAGATCGGTGCGAAGCTGCAGAAGGCAGCCGGAAAGAAGATCCAGATCAAGATCAAGGAAATCAAGCGACCCGAGACGAATGCTCAGGTGATCGCATTGAACGTTGCCAGGCAGCTGCGTACACGGAGCTCATTTCGCCGGACGTTGAAGATGGCAATCGGAGGTGCGAATAAGGCCGGCGTGGCGGGAATCAAGATTCGAATTGCGGGCAGGCTCGGTGGTGCTGAGATGTCTCGAACAGAGACGCAGAAGGCCGGGCGCGTACCGCTGCATACATTGCGCGCCGACATAGACTATGGATTTGCGGAATCCCGTACGACCTTCGGCACGATCGGCGTGAAGGTTTGGGTATTCAACGGCGAGGTCCTCAGGAAAGATTCCAAGGAAGACGCCGGACTCCTTGTTCGAAAGCGGCGGGAACGCCCAGTTGCTCGGAGAGAGGAGTCATCGAGGTAAGGCATGCTGAGTCCAAAACGAACGAAGTACAGGAAGAAGCAGCGGCGTGCGAAGCGGTCGCTCCTCGGAAAGGCCAGCAGGTGCAATACCATCGCATTCGGTGAGCACGGGTTGGTTTCGTTGGGAAGCGGTTGGATCACCAGTCGGCAGATAGAGGCTGCGCGAGTCGCAATGACCCGACACGTCAAGCGCGGGGGTAAGGTGTGGGTTCGGATCTTTCCGGATGTCCCCTACACCAAGAAACCGGCGGAGACACGGATGGGCAAAGGCAAAGGAAGCCCCGAGGGCTGGGTGGCTCCGGTTCGGCCTGGGACGGTGATGTTTGAGATCGCCGGTGTCAATCCGGAGTTGGCGCTTGAGGCCATGAACCTTGCTGCAAGCAAGCTTCCACTCAGGACGAAGTTTGTCTCGCGAAGGGGCGTGGCGTAACATGAAAAATTCATTCAAAGAACTCACGTTCGAAGAATTGCTTACAAAGCAGGACGAACTGAAAAAGAAGTATCGCGAGTTGCGATTCAATATGGTAGTCGGTCACGTGGACAATGCGTTGGAGAAACGGACGCTACGGCGTCAGATTGCCCGTGTGAACACCCTCATCTACAACCATGCGGATGTAGAGAAGGCATTGGAGGAATAGGCGATGGAACCGACGAAGAACGGTGCCGTTGCGCCGAAGACCGCCGGAAAGGCAGTGCTGACCGGCAAGGTCGTGAGCGACAAGATGGACAAAACCATCGTTGTTGCCATCGTGAACAGGCGGTTGCACGGTCTGTACAAGAAGTACGTTCAGGTCACGAAGAAGGTGAAGGCGCACGATGAGCAGAATGACGCGCACGAAGGTGACACGGTGAGGGTTGTTGAGTCGCGACCGATCAGCAAGGAAAAGCGATGGCGATTGCTCGAGATCGTTGAACGCGCACGCTAGGGCGAGGGTAGAAAGATGATTCAGATGCAAAGCTACCTGAATGTGGCGGACAACAGCGGGGCCAAGCGGGCTCAGTGTATCAAGGTTCTTGGCGGCTCCAAGCGCAAGTATGCCGGCGTTGGCGACATCATTGTGGTTGCCGTGAAGGATGCACTGCCTGGTGCTCCGGTGAAGAAGGGTGACGTCGAGCGTGCCGTGATTGTTCGGACCAAGAAGGAATACAAGCGCATTGACGGCACCTACATCCGGTTTGACGACAATGCTTGCGTGATCATCGATGCCCGGAGAATCCAAAGGGCAAGCGCATCTTCGGGCCAGTCGCTCGAGAACTGCGTGAGGGCGATTTCATGAAGATCGTCTCGCTCGCACCGGAAGTGTTGTAGAGGGAGTTGAACGGATGCCAAAGTATCGGATCAAGAAGAATGACCAGGTAAAGGTGATTTCCGGCAAAGACAAGGGTAAGACCGGCAGAGTGCTGCGTGTCGACCGAGAGAAAGGTCGTGTTCTTGTCGAGGGAATCAATATCGTGAAAAAGGCAATGCGAAAGAAACGCCAGGAGGATCGTGGGGGGATTATGGAAATTGAAGCATCCATTCAGATCTCAAACGTGATGCTTGTCACGCGCGGTGGTGAACAAACCCGGGTTGGTATCCGAATGGACGGCAATACCAAGGTCCGCGTTGCAAAGAAGAACGGTGAGACCGTATAGGTAGATCGTATGGCAGAAACAAAGTACGTTCCGCAGTTGAAAACTCTCTATAACGAG
>DAOWMR010000115.1 GCA_030642995.1 Spirochaetales bacterium | reverse complement strand
CGTGGGCAATACCGAGATATCTGCCTATCTTCTGCTGCCGTTCTATGAGGAATCGGCCAGCTGGGCCATCATGGTGTTCACGATGGTTGGCGCGCTGGCAGGGTATCTCTGGTACAACGCACACCCTTCCGTTGTGCTCATGGGGGATGCTGGGTCTCGCGCCATCGGGTTTCTCATCGGCGTGATTATCATATTGACCGGCAACCCGTTCATGATACTCATTAGTTCAGCAGTGATCCTCGTCAACGGCGGAACCGGAATCATCAAGGTTGCTCTCCTGCGGTTCGCCAAGATCAGCATTTTTCACAATATCAGGTTCCCGCTTCACGACTATTTCCGGCACACGCGGAGCTGGTCCAATTCACAGGTGCTCATACGATTTGCGCTGATCCAGGTTCTGACGATCATCGTGCTCTTCGGGTTGTTCATCAAAGTCAGATAGCACAAGTCACCAATTCTCACCATGGGAACAAGGCGCTGGCTTTTTCGTTGATGGGCTACCTGCAGGCAGCCCATCAACGCGCGGATCAGGCGCCGTGTTCACAAATCGAGGGTGCTTCGGCGTCGTTGTCAGGTGGAGGTCTGCAAAGTACTTTACAAAAGAAAGTCAGTGCTGTATCATCATGGACTATGAGATCGATTTCTGAGCGTCAGTTGGAGGTGGTTTATCAGCAGCTCGCGCGGACTGCTGGATTCCGGGGGTTTCAGCCGGCCTTCCTCCTTTCGATTTCGGTTGTCGCGGCTTGTGCCACCGCCGTCATTTGGCTCCTTGCGATGCGATTGGGCGCCTACGGTGTCGTGCTGACCTGGATTGGCGTTGCGGCCGCAATTGCGTTTGCTGTTGCAGCGACGGTTGTGGTCCCGGCTCTTCGAGCTGAGTCTTCCGTCGTTCGCGAGGCGGCCCGGCTTGCTATCACCCAGATGCTCCCGCCGCTCGGTATTGGCGCCGCCATCACGGCTGCAATCCTTGTCCGGCACCCAAGTGGAGTAGCCTTTCTTCCGGCAGCTTGGCTCGTCCTATTCGGTTTTGGCGTCGCGGCTATCTCGCCGGTGATCTTTGCTCGCGTTGAGTATGCCGCCGTCATATACTTCGTGAGCGCCGCGGTGGCGTATTTCCTTCGCACGGACGAGCCCGCGCGTCTTGCAGTTCTAGTCGGCGTTCCGTTCGCTCTTGGTCATGCGGTCACCGCAGTGTTTCTCCGTGTGGCCGAGACTCTCGAGTCTGGAGGCAACCCGAATGAGTGATGCAACCTCTGTCCATTCGAGTCTCGACCGACTTCTTCACGCGCCTGCACGGCTCAGCATTGCCACGGCGCTCTATGCCCACAGGCGCGGCATGACTTTTTCTCAACTGAAACACGCGTGCGAGTTGTCGGACGGGAACCTCAGCCGTCACATCTCCAGGATGGAAGCGGAATCGGTGGTGAGATCCAACAAGGTCTTTGTCGACCGGATTCCACAGACCACGATTTCGCTGACAGTACGGGGGCGTGACCGCTTCGAGCAGTACATTGAGTGCCTCAGGCGTATCGTTGAAGCACAGGACGCTTCGGTAAGCGCCAGGCACAACGCCTCGTCCCGCGGGGTTGTCTATGAGTGATTCAGGATGCGTCGGACTCTTGAGGTATCGCTCTGCCCGAAGCTTTGTAAGGCAAAGGACTTTGCAAGTGATAGCCGCCGGAATCTTCCTGTTCGTCGCACATCCTGCCGCCGGAGTTGAACCCGTCACGGTGATCCCCCAGTCCGTGCTCGGCATCACCGCAACCAATACCGAACGCACTGACTTGGATCTGATGCAGATCGCCCGGCAGTACGGGCCACGGATGACGGTGAGCGGTGCGCTGCTGATGTGGGGTGTACTTGTGCCCGAACTTCCCGGCCCCGCAGTGATTGAACTTCCACCAGGGGAACCTGCCGAGCTGAACGTGGCTCTGAGTCGTGTAGGGACCGCCGTCGCGCTACTGACCATGGGGACCGCCGCGGCAGGCAGATTGGTCTGCGAGTGGCCGGACGCATTCAGTGCCGTGTCTACGTCATCGGCAGTGATCGCTTCGGCCTACGTGGCGAGGAGTTATCTCAAGGCTTTGTTCCGACGAACGCGGCCATCGGTCGTGTTGGCCGGGTCGGTTGATGATCTCGATGATCGCCAATCCTTCCCATCGGGTCACACACTGCTCGCGTGGGCCTGTGTCGGGGACGCACTGGTTGGAACGGTTCGTGGAACCACCGATCCGTGGCTATTCGCCACTGTCATGGTCGAAGCGGTCACCGTATCCTGTCTCCGGGTAGCCGCGGGCGAGCACTACCGCGGCGACGTCGTTGCGGGGGCGGTGATCGGCCTGGCCGTCGGATCAATCGTCTCAGCCATCCTTCTCCCGCTCTGAAATCGGCTTCCCCGGGCGCAGTTCGGGCCGACGCACTCGCTTTACATTGTTCGTACTCTGTGGCAGTTGTAGAGGAGGAGGCGGCGATGGATTTGGGCACATCGGGGCGGGTTTATCTGACGGCGGCGGCCACAAGTGGCCTTGGAAAGGGAGTCGCGTGGGAATTGGCGGCGGACGGTGCGAGCGTATGGATAGGATCACGCGATACCGATGCGGTGCACCGGGTTGCCAACGAAATGGCAACCGAAACCGGGAGCCCGGTCGGTGGAGCAGTGCTTGACGTTACCGACCCATCGTCTATCTCCTCATGGGTTTCTTCGGCACTGTCGGAGCATCAGCGCATTGACGGCCTCCTGGTCAATGCCGGCGGGCCTCCGGCCGGCGGGTTCGAGAGCTTTACTGACCCCGACTGGCAAATGGCATTTGAGCTCACGCTCATGAGCACGGTCCGGCTCATCCGGGAAGTTCTGCCGACGATGAAGCGTCAGAAGGTCGGATCCATCCTCGTCATTACGTCGTCGACCATCAAAGAACCAATCGATATCCTGCTTCTCTCCAATGTCATGCGAAGCGGAGCGGCAAATCTCGTGAAATCGCTCTCCAGGGAGTTCGCGCCGTTCGGAATCCGCGTCAATACCATCATCCCGGGTAGAATCGCCACCCCCCGCGTCAGTGCTCTGGATGAGACGTGGGCCGGCCGTACGGGAAAGACATCGGATGAGATACGCCGAGAGGCGGAAGGGGATATTCCGCTGGGACGATACGGCACCACCGACGAGTTCGGCAGGGTTGGTGCGTTCATCCTCTCGCCGGCCGCAAGCTACATGACCGGGGAGATGGTGACCGTGGATGGTGGGGCGATGCGTGGAGTGTGGTGAGAATCACCACACTCCACGCGGCAAAGTCAGAGGGGCGTTTGGTAGGACGCCCCTCGGCAAAGCCGGCGCGGAGTTTGGTGTTTCGCTATGAAAAGGTCGCGGCGTTTGGTAGTATCCTCACCTCATAGGAGGAGCCATGGAGGCCATTGAGCTCGCCAAGGCCTTTGATCCGGCCCAGTTTGAGGATCGTATCTACGCAATGTGGTCCGAGGGTGGGTATTTTGCGCCGTCCGGAAAAGGGGCGCCGTTTGTAGTCGTGATTCCGCCTCCCAATGTGACCGGTGTGTTGCATCTTGGTCACGGACTGAACAACAGCCTGCAGGACCTCATGGTTCGCTATCACCGGATGCTCGGCAAGCCTACCCTCTGGGTACCGGGTTGCGATCATGCCGGCATAGCAACACAGAACATCGTTGAGAAGCGCCTGCGGGATGAAGGTACGAGCCGCGAGGAACTCGGGCGCGAGGCCTTCATTGATTACACCTGGAAGGTCAAGCACGAGCACCACACGGTCATCACCAGACAGCTCAAGAAGATCGGTGCGTCATGCGATTGGGAACGCGAGCGATTCACTCTGGACGAGGGGCTCTCGCGAGCCGTGCGCGAGGTCTTCGTGCAACTCCATGAGAAAGGGCTCATTTACCGCGGCACGTACCTCGTCAACTGGTCAACGGGGGCCCAGACCGCCCTGAGCGACGACGAAGTTGAGTTCAAGGAAGTCAACGGCCGGCTCACCTACATCTCATATCCGCTTGATGACGGCAGCGGTACGGTGCAGGTTGCCACGACTCGCCCGGAAACGATGCTCGGAGACACGGCGGTTGCCGTTCATCCGGAGGATGATCGATACAAGAACCTCGTCGGCAAGTCCGTTCGCCTTCCACTTACAGATCGATTGATACCCATCATCGCCGACGAATACGTGGACAGAGAATTTGGGACCGGTGCGGTGAAGATCACTCCCGCCCATGATCAGAACGACAACGAGATGGGGCGGCGGCACGACCTGGAGATGATCAACATCCTCAATGTCGACGGCACGCTGAACGACAATGTACCGGACAAGTACCGCGCGATGACGGTGCCGGATGCCCGCAAGGCGGTTGTTGCTGACCTCAAAGCCACCGGCGCGTTTGTCCGAGATGAGGAGCACATCCACCAGATTGGGCACTGCTATCGGACCGGCGTTCCCATTGAGCCGTTTCTTTCCGAGCAGTGGTTTGTGCGAATGGGTCCGATGGCGGAGAAAGCACTTGCGGCGTGGGAAGCCGGTGATATCGTGTTCTACCCCAAGCGATGGGAAAACACTTACAAGAACTGGCTGAACAATATCCGCGACTGGTGTATCAGCCGCCAGCTCTGGTGGGGTCATCGCATTCCGGTGTGGTACAACGACGAAACAGGGGAGGAGCGGTGTAGTCGTGAAGATCCCGATCCGTCGGAACTTGTTGAAAACGGTGGGAAGTGGCGGCAGGATCCCGACGTGCTGGACACCTGGTTCTCAAGCTGGCTCTGGCCGTTCTCGGTGATGGGGTGGCCCGACGAAACCAAGGATCTGGCCGATTTCTACCCGACGACAGCCCTCGTGACGGGATACGACATCATCTTCTTCTGGGTCGCCAGGATGATCATGGCCGGCATGGAGTTTACCGGAAAAGCACCTTTTCGGGACGTCTACATTACCAGCCTCGTTCGGGACAAGCAGGGCCGCAAGATGAGCAAGAGCCTCGGCAACGGTATTGATCCACTGGAGATTGTGGATCAGTACGGGGCCGATGCATTGAAATTCACCCTTGCTTTCCTGGCGGCGCAGGGTCAGGACGTGCTCATAGACAGGGAGAGTTTCGGGCTCGGTAGCCGTTTCGGAAACAAGATCTGGAACGCGGCGCGGTATCTTCTCATGAATCTCGAGGGACGGACCCTCCAGCCGATGAGTTCACTGAGTTTAAGCGATGTCGATCGGTGGATTTTCCACCGCCTGAACGAAACGGTGGAGTCGGTTCACGGCGCCATGGCGGTCTATCGATTCAATGAGGCCGCGCAACTCTCCTATGAGTTCTTCTGGAATGATTTCTGTGACTGGTATATCGAGGCGAGCAAGCAATCGCTCTATTCCGATGACGATGCGGAGAAGGATCGAATCGTAACGCTACTCGTCCGCGTCCTGGAAGAGAGTCTCCGGCTGCTTCACCCGTTCATGAGCTTCATCACCGAAGAGATCTATCAGCAACTACCTGAGATCCCTGAGAGCACCCGGCCGGCCGTCCTGATAGCAGCTGAGTATCCGACGGTGCAGGACGAGCGACGGGCCCCCGAGGCGGCGTTGGCGTTCGCCTCCCTTCAAGAACTTGTCCGCCTCGTCCGAACCCTGCGCAGCGAGTTTACCGTGCCGCCCTCACAGAAAGTTCGGTTTGCCGTCAGATCTGAAATCGACTTTGCTCATCTGGAATATCTGCGCTCGCACTCCAATCTCATCGGGCTGCTGACAACCGCGCAGGAGATCAGTTTCGGTACGGACGAGGTTGATCGAGCCGGGAGCGTGACTGTCGTCGGTAGCGGCTTTGAAGCCTATGTCTACGTGCGGGACGCGATTGACCTCGACGCCGAACTCAAGAAGCTTCGCAGCAGTGTGGAGAAGACCCGAAAACTCCTGCAGCAGTCCGAGAAGAAACTCGACAATCCAGGTTTCCTGAGCAACGCGAGCGGTGAGATTGTGGAGAAAGAACGAGGAAAGCGGGACGAGTTTGCGGGAAAGCTCGCGAAACTCCAGGAATATCTGGACGAACTTGCGTAGACCGGCGGGGTCAATGGCGTTGGAGATACCGACGCAATTCCCTGCGACCACTGAGTTGAGAGGAATTTACAGGAGTGGAAGAGGGACTCTCCGCGCAGTTTATCAAGCATGCCACCGACCGCAGCAACTTCACCGAGATGCCTGGGGCGGACGGCCATGCCCGTATTACCGGTCCCTGCGGTGACACCGTTGAAATCTGGCTGCGCGTCAAGAATGACGTAATCAGCCGGGCGACCTACGTTACCGACGGTTGTGACAATTCTCGGGCGGCTACCGGTATGGCGATTGAGTTAGCCACCGGCAAGACTGTCGCCGAAGCCCGACAGGTGAGCACGAGTGATATTATCGCCGCCCTCGGTGGCTTGAAAAAGGAGCACTGTGCCGAGCTCGCCGCCCGTACTCTGAAGACAGCCGTCGCGGACTACCTGGAAATGGAACGCCACCCTTGGAAGAAAATGTACCGGTAAGTTGCCGGCCCCCTACCATCCGTCGTCGTATCCGTCCCGCACATCGTCCCCGACGAAGATCACCGGCACGTCGGTGATCTCAATTGCCGACAGCTGAAAGGGACTGGTCAGAACTGACGCCGTCATCACATCGGGACCGGGAGACGAAACGGCTATCCTGACCTCAACATTGTCGTCCCGGAGTGTGATCTCTGCCGCTCGCACAGAATACCCGGCCGACGGGCGTTCGCCAAGGATCAGGATGATGACCGTCTCAGATTCAAAGTCGACTTTCGGAACCGCCGGCCGACCGAGCTGATTGGCGTGCATCGCAAACCACACCTCTTCCAGGACCACCTGGCTGGTTATGGCGCCGGCCACCGGCACGCGAACCGCGCTCTGGTTTCCCGCGGCGAGTATCCGCAGCGGGATCTCGTCGGGTTTCGGCGAAACATCTCCGGGGGTGGTATCCCGCGACGATGGTGTCCCCTCAAGTAGGGCCACCACGTCCGGAGTAGACGGCCCGATGTCATCGGTAGATTCGGGGTCACCGTCAACCGTTGTGCCGTCAGTGGCCCCCGAAGGGGCGTCCGTCCCGTCTGCGGTCGGGGACGGCGGTGTGATGAGGCACGATGTTGCGGCCAGAAGGAGTGTTACGATAACGATGACGCGGAGCGCGCGTTTCATATCGTCAGTATAACCCGGCTGGGTCGTCATGGTATCATCTCATCGCGTCCTGTTCGGAGGAGGGAGTATGCGTCGGCTTGCGATTGTTGTAGCACTCTTGATGGTAGTCGGGGCAACGTGGGCCGTGCCGGCCAACCCGACAACGACGACTCCGGACGATCCCCTTTTCCAGACCGTGCGGCGCCTGGCCCTCCTGGCCGGGCAATCGCCGCCCTCGGCAATCTCTCCCATCAGTTATGGAGAACTCGAGGCGGTGCTGCGTCGGCTTGACGTGGAGCGCCTTACGCCGGGACAGCAGGACCTGTATCGAACTGCGTTGCGGCAGGTGGTTGCCGGCGCTTCGCCGGTGCCCGGTGGAACCGTCGCCGTTGAATCGACCCTTGAAGGCTACTTTCACTCGTCCGATGACGCCGATGAGTGGCTCTACTGGTATCCAGACCGCCGGTCGTTGCTCTCCATTCCAATCCGGGTGTCACCGGTTCCCGGCATCGGAATTTCGATGGATCTCGATTGGAGGCGAAACTACCCGATCTTCCCGGGTTACGACTTGGATGTCTATGAGACCATCGACGCCGACCCGGTGAGCAACGTCTTGACGGACATCCGCGAAACCGACGTGCAGTTTCCATTCCATGCCCTGCTGACCGCGGCCGGAAGCGGCTGGAGCGTTCAGTTCGGGCGGAGCCGCATTGGCTGGGGCGTTGGACACACCGGGAGTCTCCTGCTCTCCGATCACGTGGACTACCACGACTTCCTGATGGCCGGCCTCTACGGTGAACTGTTCAGTTATCGCGGTCTCTACCTGGATCTTGAGCCGTGGCTCAACGCCGGTGGCACCGATGACGATCGGGTCTATCTGGCACACAGGATTG
>DAOWMR010000059.1 GCA_030642995.1 Spirochaetales bacterium | reverse complement strand
ATGATGAGAAGACCGTCTTCCGGTTCAATTCCGTGTTCATCAAGCCACGCCAGAACATCAGGATTGCCGTTTACGCGGAAGGTTCCGGATACTCGAGCCTCATCGGTACCTGTGCGAATTGCATCGGTATCTGCCCGTGCACCGTGCAGAAGTGAAAGAGCGCCAACGAGTATCGACTTGCCGGCGCCGGTCTCGCCGCTCAGGACATTCATCCCGTCGGAAAACCTGACGGTCAACCTGTCAACGAGTGCGTAATTCTGGACGGAAAGCTCCTCGAGCATTATCCCTCCCCGGGTTCACCGGACCATTTCAGCTTATTTCTCAACACCTCGTAGAAACTCCGACGAGGTGCGCTCACGATTCGAGCCCGAGCATCACTGCGTCCAATTTGAATGCGATCGCCGACAACCAGCGGGAAGACAACTTGCCCGTCAACCGTCATGAGCACCTCTGTTCTCTGCTGCTCTTCAACCTCGATGAAAATGCTCTCGGTTCCGGGAACAACAATCGGGCGGTGAGACAGCGTGAACGGGCAGATCGGGTTGATGATCATTGCATCCATGCGCGGATCAAGGATAGGCCCGCCGGCAGCCGCACTATGTGCAGTTGAGCCGGTCGGTGTTGCCACAATGATGCCGTCGGCACGGTAGCGCCCGAGCGTCTGGCCGGAGAGCGAGACGGACAACCGAATGATCTTTGCAATACCGGCCGCCGAAACCACGGCATCGTTCAGTCCTGAGAAGCTCGCGATCTCTGATCCTCCGCGCTCCACCACGACCTTCAATATGTAGCGCTCGACGATTTCGAGCAGTCCGCTGCGATAGCCGTCAAACGCCTCCCGCCACTCACCCTCGGTGATCTCGGTGAGAAAGCCAAAATCACCCATGTTCACACCGATGATCGGCACCTTCGAGGCCGCGAGCACCCTTGACGCAAACAGAACCGTCCCGTCGCCGCCAAGGGAGAACGCAAGGTCGTAATGGTCCACGGGTGGCGGCTCGGGTTTGCCGGTGAACGTGAAGAGTTCCACGTGAATGCCTTCACGTTTCAGATCCCGCACAATGATCCCCGCCAGCTCGCCGGCGCGGTCCTTGTGAAGATTTACAATGATGAGAACGTTCTGCACCGGTCGTTCCACTCGGCCACCTTTCAGCGATCACTATACTTACGGCCAAAACCGCTGTAAAGCTTGCTACGGAAGCGTGGAAAGCACCCGTTCGATGATCGCCGTCTCCGTGCCCGTGAGTGCGGGATAGAGGGGGAACCGGATGCAACGCAAGCCCAGCGCGTGAGCAGCGGGAAATTCACTTTCACTGATCACGTCCCCGGCCGTCACCATACCGCCCCCGGCCGGATCATCTTCAGTCCGCATGTCGGCCGGTTTCCCATATCGAGCGAGGACACTGTCCTCAAACGCCGGAGCGGTTTCCACGCCCTTTTTTCGGGCATACTGACGAACGTCCGCGGTTCCGCCGGACAGCACAACCGGAAACGCATAGTAAACGTTCTCCCCATCGCCGGGTTGTCCCGGCACGGTGTGCCTTCCTCTCATCACGGCCCGCGCAAATACTGATGCTAATTCCGCACGTCGGGCAATGAATCGTTCCAACTGTTTCATCTGAGTAAGACCCAGAGCTGCGTTCATGTCGGGGAGGAGCACATCCGCCGGCAAGTTGTCTGCCGCGCGGCGTAATCGTGCGGCATCTGCTTTGGTCGCCGCCAACAACAGTGCGCCTCCACCGGCCGTGATGATTCCATCCGGATCCATGCCCACGATGACCAGCCGGCCATAACTTCCCGCCGGCCTGTCCCCAGTGTTCGCACCAATACCTTCCGATATATCCTCAATGACCGGAATACCGAACCCTCCGATCGCATCCATCTCCGGTATATAGCCGAGTGCCGTGTGGGTGACTATGGCACGCAGAGTGCCCGCGCCAAGGGGCTCGAGTTTCCGCGGGTCAATGCAAGTGCCCTCCCCCGTGACATCTACGTAGACCGGAACCAAGCCTGCCTTCACAACAACATCGTGATAGTACGCCGGGACCAACGGATCCATCGCAATACACGAGCCGTGTGACAAGTCCAGCATCTCCAGCGCGAGAGCAAGCGCCCGTCCTCGTTCGCGAAGCGCTATTCCACCGGCAATCCCGAGGCGATGAGAAACTGCCGAAATGAGTTCCTTGCTGCGGTCCCCGGGGCCAATGTTGTCATCCACCATACAGGTGAGTACGGCGTCCATATCTTTACGTCGAATGCTTGGTCTGTTTATGGGAATCATGAGTCGCTGGTGGTCCTGTAATCTTCACCTTCGGTGGTTCAATGCTCGATACAAGATAGTTCACTGTCGGGCATTCTGCAACACAGGGGGTGCACATGATTCACGGACCACGATATGCGCCCGGAGCAGTCTGCGCTGTGGTTGCACCGACGCGTCGGCCGGATCGCGTTCCAATCGATTCATGAGTGCCTCAACCGCCGCGGCGCCGTGACCGGCCGCCGGCAGGACCATCGTCGTCAGTGGCGGATTCAAGAACCGCGACATGTAGTCGTCGTCGAATCCGGCGATGCTGATATCCTCGGGCACTGTGAGATTGGCCTGATGTGTCGCCTGCAGAGCACCGTACGCAACCACGTCATTGCCGGCAAATACCGCAGTGGGCCGTGTGCCGGTGCGGAGAAGGTCCTGCATCTGGATGAACCCGCTCTCTTCCGAGAAATCCGCATGTCGAACCAGGGCGGGATCGTAGGCGAGCCCCGCCTCCTCCAGCGCGATGCGATAGCCCTCCAGTCTCCTCCGCGCAGACAAGAATACGGACGGAGCATGAACGATCATTCCGATGCGACGATGTCCAAGCCCGATGAGATACTCAACGATCTCCCTGGCCGCCGCCGCGTTGTCCAGATAGACCTGCTCAATCGATACATCGTCCAGAAAGTCCATGGAAACGGTCGGAAACCCGTCTTCCGCAAGAGCGCGCAACGCGGGATCGTCGGCATGAGCGTTGATGAGGACGATCCCTTCAGCCCGATCGCGACGGGCAAGCTCCCGGTAGTCGGTATCGCGCAGGCTCACCGGCTGGACAACGAGCCGTGCACGATATCGATTCACTGCCTGCGACATCCCCTCGAGAACCCGGGTGATGAACACATCGGAATACACGAATTGACTGTGGCAAATGAAGAGACCAATCGTGCGAGATCGGATCCGGGCAAGCCGGCGCGCATCCTCATTGGGAATGTAGCCGAGTTGTGACGCGGCCTCCAGCACCCGCTGCCGGGTTCCCTCGGTGATGCTCTTGCCCGGCGTATTGTTCAGGACGAACGATACCGTGGTGCGAGATACACCGGCCGCTTGTGCTACGTCTTCGGCTGAAACTCGCCGCTTCCCCATTACCTTCCGTCCTCGTCAGCCCTTCACGGATCCCGCCGTCAGCCCGCGGACAAAGTACCGTTGAAGCGAGAAGAACACAACGACCGGCAGTGCCATACTGACAAATGCGCCCGCCGTGAGAAGGTGCCAGTCCTGCCCCCGCGTTCCGATCATGTTGAGCAGCCTCTGCGTCATCACCTCACGCCCTTCGCCTGCCCCGCTCAAGAACACGAGCGCCACGAGCAGATCGTTCCACACCCAGAGAAACTGGAAAATCGCAAACGATGCCAGGGCAGGGACACTCAGCGGCAATATGAGCCGAAGAAATGTTGTGAAGTGACTCGCGCCGTCAATGAAGGCGCTCTCCATGATGGAGCGTGGGATGGTGCTGATGTAATTGAAGAGCAGATAGACCGCCAACGGCAGCCCGAATCCGGTGTGGGCGAGCCAGATCCCGAGAAAGGTTCCGTTCAGACCGAGCTTCTGATAGTCCCGGAGAATCGGTATCAAACTGATCTGAAGCGGCACGACCAGAATCGCCACAATCGCGACAAACATGATTTTTCTTCCGGGGAATTTGAGCCACGCGAATCCGTACGCCGCAAAAGCAGCAATCAGGATGGGGATGACCACCGCGGGAATGGTGACGGTCATGCTGTTGAGAAATGCGCCGAGCATGTTATCGCTTCTGGCCGTGCGCTCGACCCCTTTTGAGTCGACATAGGTGAACGGCTTCCCGCTGAGCACCTGCTCGTAGTTCTCTAACGTCAGTTGATCCATGGTGCTGAACACCGACCACCATCCGGTCTCGCGCACTGCGTCACGGGCACGGAAGGAACTGACGAACACGCCGAGGGTCGGCAGGGTCCAGATCACGACGAGGAGGACCAGCACAACATGGACGACAATCTGTCCCACGGCACGGCGCCGGTGCAATCCGCCGACAACGGCCGTCGGTTTTCTCTTGGTAATTGTTGCAGCAGTATCGGCCATCAGAACACCTCCCGTTGCCCAAACTGGCGCAGGTTGTACCAGATAACCGGGATGACCGCGATGAGTATGACGATGGCAATCGCCGACCCTCGACCGTAGTTGAGAAACTTGAACATCTGTTTGTACTGCTGACTCGCCAATACCTCGGTCCCGAACAGGCCGTTCGTCATGGCAAAGACGATGTCAAAGACCTTCAGGCTGAGAAGCAGAATCGTGGTAGACACGGTGATAATCGTGCCGCGGATGAACGGGATGATGATCTGAAAGACAATGCGGAACTCGCCGGCGCCGTCTATTCGTGCGGCCTCAATCAGCTGACTCGGCACCTGCTTGATTGAAGCAGAGAGGATAACCATCGCAAAACCGGTCTGAAGCCAGATGAAGATAGCAATGAGAAAGAAGCTGTTCCACGGCCGCAAAATGAGCCAGTTCACCGGTTCGGCCCCGAAACCTGTGATTATTGCGTTGAGTAACCCCAACTGGACCTGTCCGGCCGCTCGGAAGGTATACATGAACTTCCAGATGACACCCGCGCCGACGAACGAGATCGCCATGGGCAGGAATATGAACGATTTGGCCACTTTCTCCATCTTTGACCGGTCCGCGAGCAGCGCCACGATGAGACCCGAAATCACCGCGCCACCGGTCCCGAAAACAAGCCACAAAAGGTTGTTGACGAAAGCGGTTCGCATGGTGCGGTTGGTAAAGACATAGACATAATTCTCCAGCCCAACAAACTCATTTGAGAACTTGCCGAAGAAACTCAGGTAGAGGCTTCGCACGGTCGGCAGGAAAAGGTACCAGCCGAGAATGACAATGGCCGGCCCCACAAAGAGAAACGGAGTGAAACGCGAGCGCCATGTCGTGGGCAGCTTCTCAATGAGCCAATTGGTCACGAAATAGAGGCCTGCAACCCCGCCGACTCCCCACACAATTGCTACAATGGTGACGACAATTTGCGGTGCGCCGCTGTCGCGCAGAAAAACAAATCCGAGGTAGAGCACAACGAAGGTAACCACCGGCACGAATACGGCCGAAAGCACACGTCCTACCACGGCCACCACCGCCTGAAGCGGCCCGGTGGTGCGTTCAACACCCAAGTCACTCATCCCTACCCCCTCTAAGAGAATAGCCGGGACCGGCTGCATGCCGGTCCCGGCTCACAATAGTTGCTTCAGATAACTGAATCGGTGGCTATTGCGGCCAACTCTCCTCAATCATGTCCAGCACCTCACCAATCGGAACACCTGTCACGGCGTCAGTCATGCCGGTCCAGAACGAACCGGCGCCGACTTCTGCGGGCATCAGGTCGGAGGCGTCGAATCGGAAGACCTCCGCATTGACGAGGATCTTCGCGAGATCGGCCTCAATTGCCGATCCATAGTCGTTGAAGTTCTGGTCCTGGTGCGCAAACAACGCGCCACCGGCGGCAGCCATGCCCTTCGCAGACTCCCAAGTTGTGAGGAATTTCATGAACTCGATGATTTCGGGCCGGTCGTCGAAAATGACGAACTGGTCTCCGCCGCCGAGCACCGGAGTGCCCCACCGGGGATTGATCTCAGGCAGTGCAAACACACCGACCATTTCCTCAACATTGTCCTGGACGTGGTCCTGCATGAACCCGATGATGAAGTTCCCCTGTCGATGCATCATTGCCTGCGGGGGATCGGTGAACAGTGGCAGCACCGCGTCGCCAAAATTGGTCGTGGCGATTGACTGCGATCCACCGAGAATGTAGTCGGGATTTCCCCAGATCTGCAGCATGTAGTCGGCAGCCTCGCGCACAGCCGGGTGATTGAACGGGATCTCGTGGTTGACCCACTGGTCGTATACTTCCGGCCCGGCGGTACGAAGCATCACGTCTTCCATCCAGTCGGTTGCGGCCCAGCCCGTTGCAGCACCACTCTCAATACCTACCGACCACGGCGGCACGCCGTCACGAACCATGCGATCCATCAACACGATCATCTCATCCCAGGTTCCCGGAACCCGGTAGCCCCGTCCTTCAAACTCCGGCTTGTTGTACCAGACAAAGCTCTTTGCATTCACCCGGTGGAACACGCCGTACACCTTGCCTTCGTACGATCCCAGGTCCTTCCACGCCTGGGTGTAGTTGGCATCAATCCGGTCAATCACGTCTCCTGGCAACGGAATCAGGGCGCCCCGCTCGGCGAAGTTGCGCATCAGTCCCGGCTGGGGAACCGCGGCAATATCAGGTGGGTTTCCCGCCTCTATCCGGACGAAAATCTGGGTCTCAAACTCGGAAGACGGTTGATAGACCATGTCGATTCCGGTCCGTTCCTCGAACGGAACCATGCCTTCCTCGAATCGGAGCGCTTCCTGGTCTCGGAACACTCCGAACACGTCGATCATTGCCGCCTCGGGCTCTGCGGTTTCCTCACCGCCGCGAGCAAACGCCGCAACCGGCAACAGCACCAACAGCGCCATCAGCACAAACGATAACTTTCTCATCCCAACCTCCTCATAGTCTTGGGTCAAAGGGTTACCGACACGTCGCGTCGGTAACCCGCGTTACTAACGCGATCCTATCACGAGTTCCCAGACAGCGCAAGGAAAATCTGAAGTAGAGGCTGCTATTCCCGCTGTTCACGTCCATGATAGGATGCCGGGAACCAGAACCATGGCAGATATCACCGAACGTGAACACAAAATCGGCCTCATTGATGAGCTTGTCTGCCGCGGGGGGGGCACCGTTCAACTCGTCGGCGGGCCCAATCCGCACCTTGTGGTTGTGGGTCCGAAGGAGCTCGTGGATCAGGTTGTGGTCCGCTATCGGGGAATGCGACTGGTTGTTTCCTATCGGGTTGGGCCCAACCCGGTTCACCTGATTCAAAAGCTCTCTCACCAGGTTCGAACAATCGTCGTAACAGATGCCGTTTCGCGGATTGCCGTACAAGGGGCGGCAAGCGTCCAGCTGGGAGAGAGTCCCGAACAACCGTTCACTACCGACTCCATCAAACTGGTGAACTCCGGCAATGGATCCATTTCAGGCAGCGTAAGCGCGGACACCGTCACAATCCGCCTGCGAAGCATAGGTGGCGCGGAACTGAACGGCGACGCCGGCATGTTGGATGCGCGGATCACCGGGATCGGATCACTTGATTGCAGCGATCTGGTCTGCAAGAGGGCTCGCGTGACCATCAGCGGTGTGGGGAGCGGTCGTGTGATGGTCCTGGATGATCTGGTCGCAACGGTGAACGGCGTCGGCCGTTTGAGTTACCGTGGCACGGCCCGCCTCACCCACCGGGGTGCATCCACCGGACACATCGAGTACCTGGAGTAATTGTGTGACAACGACCCGACGAATCTCGGCCCTGCTCCTGCTCCTGCTCGTGCTGTCTGTGCCGCTGTTCGCGGAATCGGACGATGCATCCACCGGGTTGATTCAGGCCGATCTCCCGTGGTGGGCCTGGGCTCTCCTGCTCTTCGCGTTCACGCTGGCACTCGGCGTGGTGGCTGTGCTCGGGGGAGTCGGAGGGGGTGTGCTGTTCGTGCCGATCGTGAGTGCTCTGTTCCCATTCCACTTTGATTTCGTTCGCGGGGCCGGACTGATGGTGGCACTTGCCGGCGCGCTTTCCGCGAGTCCGCGACTGCTCCGAAGCGGGCTGGCGAGTCTTCGACTGGGACTTCCCTTTGCTCTCGTTGGCTCGGTGGGGTCGGTAGCCGGCGCCATGATAGGCTTTGCCCTCCCGACCGAAGTCGTCCAGGGACTCTTGGGAGTTGCCATTGTCGGCATCGTGATTCTCATGTTGATCTCCGGTCAGTCGGAGGTGCCTTCGATCGATCACGCCGATCGTCTCTCATCCTGGCTCGGTATCGGCGGTACATATTTCGATGAAAGCTCTGGTGAGCAGATCGACTGGAAGATACACCGCGCACCTCTTGGCCTTCTCACCTTTGTCGGCATCGGGTTTCTCGCAGGCATGTTCGGCGTGGGGGCCGGATGGGCTAATGTGCCGGCGTTCAACCTGTTACTCGGTGCGCCGCTGAAAGTTGCCGTCGCAACGAGTGGCATCAATCTTGCGCTGAACGGCACTGCCGCCGCCTGGGTCTACATCAACCGGGGCGCCGTGCTCGCACTAGTTGCGGTGCCGTCAATCGCCGGGATGATGATCGGCACGAGGATTGGTGCGCAGATCTTACCCAGGGTCAAGGCCAAGGTTGTCCGGTGGTTGGTGATCGTGATCCTCCTTGTCTCAGGCCTGCGTTCTCTCTTTGCCGGATTTCTATCTCTGTAGCGTGAGGATGATATGGATTCCAGATCCCTGACCAACCAGATTGAACTCGCCCAGCTGTCGTATGCGACACTGCTCGTGTGGCTTGTCCGTGTGGGTCTGGTCGTGATGTCCGTGTTCTTTCTGCTGTATGCAACCGGATGGGTTCCGGCCGCCATCCCCATAGGGGAAGTCCCCGCATACTGGGCAATGGACGCTTCAAGCTATGCACGAACAGTCGGAGTGCCAACCGGATGGCACTGGATCCATTTCCTCGACGACGGAAGCGTCCTCGCCTTTCTCGGCACGATCCTGTTCCCGATAGCGTCAACCATTGCCGCCTTCGCCGCGGCCGCCCTCTTTGCCCGCAATCGCGTTACGGTCTACTCGTTGATTGCACTGGCTGAAACTGTGGTACTTGTGATCGCCGCCACGGGAATTATTGCCGGAGGGTAGGAATCACTCCTCTCTGCGAGGAGCGATACGATCCAGGCAGAACCTCAGCCCCGTCTCCACCTGAAGGGCAATCCCGACGGCATGGGCCGAAATCCGCGCGGCCGCGTCATCTCGAAAGATATGCAACTCATGTTCAATCCCTCGGATTGACAGCACATCTGAGAATCGCCTGTCCGGACCCGCAAACCCGAACTCGTCGCGTTCCTCACAACTCACTCGAACGGAAACGCCGGCAAACGCCCCGTCACCGGCGAGCACCATATTCCCGACATCCGAAACATCCCAGTTGCCTCGGGCCACTTCATCCATCTGGATGCTTTTGCCTGAAGCGTCGCGGCGGACGGTGGGCATCAACGGGTGATCGGGAGAGAAAACCATGTCACAGGTCTCCAGAATATCGGACAGATCATTCCTGCCGGCCCGGATGGCGCCGCGCTTGCCGTAGACCCAGCGTTGGAACGGTGTGTAGAGATCAATGTCCAGCACGTCAAGACCGCAGATGCTCGGACTCAACGCCGCGACGGCACAGAACCGGTCCGGATGGAGAGTGCCGGCAAGGAGGGCGCCGTACCCGCCCATGGAACCGCCGATCACGCCACGATGCCCGCGATCCGGGATGGTCCGGTAGTTCGCATCGACATAGTCAACCGCGTCACGAAAAACGGCTGTAGCGAATCGCCCGGTCCCGGCCGAGTGGTAGTACAGACTGGCTTTCAGCTTCGGGTCCCCACCGGGGTGTGTACCGCCGCTTTGATGTGCCAGATGGAGACTCCCGTCCGGTTGCACCAGAATGAACGGCGGGAGCTTGCCCGAAAGAATGAGAGCATCCAGAGTTTCCAAGGTCACGACTCGACGCAGGAACCTGCGAAGCAGGATGCGAATTACCAGTGGATTGGCGGCCAGGAAGTCTTGTCGACTATCGACGATCGGGTGTTTGGCGTCGCCTCCGTAGCCGTGGAGCAGATAGATCACCGGATAGCGGTCAGCGCCCGACTCGTAGCCCGGCGGAAGATAGACTCGCAGTGCGCGCTCAGCCGATGCCCCGATCGGATTCCCCTCGAGTGCGGGAGAATAGCAGGTGGCCAATACATCGCGGCTTGGCGGTACATCTGTGAGCCTCATCGGAACAGCATGCCGCAGCATGCATATGAGTGTCTATGTGCGTTTGCCCTGTGAATTGTTCCTTGCAGATCGGAGATGCGATGATACAATCTCTGTGTGGCAACTACAAAACCACTCGTCGTCATCGGCCACAAGAATCCGGATACCGACTCGGTCTGTTCCGCAATAGCGTATGCGCGCTACAAGACACAGATTGAGAAGTCACCTGCGGTGGCCTACCGGGCCGGAAACCTCAACGCTCAGACTCATCACGTTCTCGCTACGTTCAATACCGAGACGCCTGAGATTCTCACGGATGTCTATCCGCGCATCCGGGACATCATGATACCGAAGAGCCGGCTCTTCCTCGTCGGCCCTGCGGATCCCATTGCGGGCGCCCGAAAGGTGATGCTGGCCAATCGGTTCAGTTTCCTGCCGGTCGTTAGTGAGGAGGGCCGGTGCCTCGGCAAGCT
>DAOWMR010000425.1 GCA_030642995.1 Spirochaetales bacterium | reverse complement strand
GGCTGTTGCAAGGGTCATCTGGAGCAGGCGTTCGCCGTCATAGCCTGGGATAACGGCGCCCGCTGGGTCCGGAAGTGACAGCCCTGTCTGCGCGCCCTGAAGGACGCGCCTACATCTCACTGACTGGATCTCCGTAGAATAGTCCGCTACCGGCTGCTCACCGGTCTACTTCAAGGCGTACTTGAGGAGTTCCTTGCGGGCGGCCTTCGACATCATCCGGAGCCGGACGAGGTACTGTGATACCAGCGATTGGCCTGTGCCCTCGACCGGGAGCATTCCTTCGAAGATCCTGCGGGCAGCCTTGCGGGCGTCGATGCCCGGTTTGCCGTGGCCTTCGTGAATCAGCAGCGCCACCTTCGCGAGCAACTCACCCAGATCCGTGGCATCCTCCTCGCCGGAGATCAAGACGCGCCGTTTCCCCGCCAGGGCATAACCGCTGTCCCCGACATAACGGATCTTATGGTCATTGAGTCCTTGCAAGACATCCACCCCAAATTCTCGTGCGGACTCCACGTCCCCAAGTCCGGGGACCGCCTGATCGAGATAGTTATCCACTGCCGTGTAGATCAAGACCATGGCACGATCAAAGGAAGCCGCTGAGATGTCGACCCTTTCAAAATCTTCGGAAGCGAGAAGATCCGCCATCTGTTCCCTGGCCCGCCGGTACGCCGCATCGTCGGTTGCCTCCAGAGATTCGGCCGCCATGACTCCCATCACCGCCACCACAAACGCCACCATCATCGTCAATCTTGCAATTCTTTTTCGCATTACTATCTTCCTTTCCTTAGGACAATCCCGCTTTTCAGAACACGGACCCCCGGAGGAACCACCGGGACTTTAAATAGCCGAACCCCCAGAGACACTACCGATCCTCCAACCCATACGTTTTGGTCTTTTCCCAGAGCGTTTTCCGACTGACTCCGAGAAGATCCGCTGCCTTGGTCCGGCGTCCCCCGGTCGCAGCGAGGGCATCACGGATGGCATTGATCTCGGCCCGGACCACGGCTTCGTGGAGTTTCACCACATCCCCGACAGGCCGCTCTGTTCGCAAGCCCTTGAGGCCATGGAAATTAGTCGGCAAGTCTGCAATGGTGACCTGGGGACTACGGCAGAACAGGAGTGCCCGCTCCACGGCATTTCGAAGTTCCCGAACATTACCGGGCCAGTCATACGCATCAAACGCCTCCATCACCTCATCCGAGAAACCCTCAACGTCCTTCCCCCGTTTATCCGCGAATTCCCTCATGAATACCTGAGCAAGCAACGAAATATCTTCCTTGCGCTCCCGAAGTGGGGCCAATTGAATCGTCGCCGTGTTGATCCTGAAAAATAAATCCTGCCGGAATTGTCCTTCGGCAATCTCCTCTTCCAAGGGACGGAGCGACGCCGCGACAATTCGTACGTCCACATCGATGGCCTTATTCGATCCCAGCCGCTCGATCTGGTGTTCCTGCAACACCCGGAGCAGCTTAATCTGAAAAGTCAGCGGCAGCTCGCCGATCTCATCAAGGAACAGCGTGCCACCGCTCGCGGCCTCGAACCGGCCGATTCGCCGCTCAGTCGCGCCGGTGAACGCACCCCGCTCATAGCCGAACAACTCCGATTCGATCAGCGACTCGGGTAGAGAGGCGCAACTGACACGGATGTACGGTCTGGCCCGGCGTGGCGAGTTGTAGTGGATGGCCGATGCCACCAGTTCCTTGCCTGTCCCGGATTCTCCCTGAATCAATACGCTGGCATCGGAATCCGCGATCACCCTGATCAGTTCGAACACCTCCTGCATCGGCTTGCTTCTTCCGATGATATTTGAGAAGGAGTTCTTAGCCTCCAACTGCTCCTGAAGCTGGACATTCTGCTCACTGAGCCGGCGAAACGAGCAGATGTTCGAGAGCCGAACGAACAGCTGGGCCATGGAGAACGGCTTGGTAAAAAAGTCAACCGCCCCCTCTCTCATGGCCTCAACCGCTTTCTCGACCGTACCGTGGGCCGTAATGATGACGACAGTCGTTGCAGGCTGAATCAGTTTGATCCGCCGCAAAACCTCCATTCCACCAATCCGCGGCATGACGAGATCGGTTAGGACGAACTCGTGGAGAAACCGCTCGAACAGAGCAATCCCTTGAGCGCCATCCTCCGCAATATCCACGGTCCAGCCCTCCTTCTGGAGGGCGTCCCGGATCGATATTCTGAGTAATGGTTCGTCCTCGATGACCAGTACTCGGCCAACACAACCGCTCATGTGTTCCTCCCCCGCCCGGTGGCGCCATCCGGAAACGGCAACCGGAACCGGAACACCGTGCCCCGATTTTCTTCGCTCTCGACCTCAATGGTGCCACCGTGGGCACGGACAATGGTATCGCTGACCGTGAGACCCAAGCCTGTTCCTTCACCAACCTCACGTGTAGTAAAGAACGGATCGAAGATCCGCTTGACGATTTCTGGAGGAATGCCGACTCCATCGTCCGCAACCTCGGCAACCAGGAATCTGTCCACCACGGCCGTACTGATGCTGAGGGTTCCCCCATCGGGCATCGCCTGGATCGCATTGAGGATCAGATTGAGGAAGAGCTGCTCCATCTGGAAATGATCGGCGAGTACGATTGGCTCCTCGGGGCTGAGCTGCAACTCGGTTTTGACTCCCTGACTGTTGATCTGATAGGACGTCATCTCCAAGACATGGCGAACGTTGTGGTTGATTGGGGTCATCTCCAATGTCATCTCACGGGCACGCGAGAAATCAAGCAGGTTCTGAATTGTCCGCTCGATTCTATGAAGACCGTCCCGAATCATTCCCATATACGTCCGGACCACCTCCGGATCATCGACGGCCGACTC
>DAOWMR010000082.1 GCA_030642995.1 Spirochaetales bacterium | reverse complement strand
TCGTCAATTACCGGCTCGGCACGAAAGTAACCGTTCGCCTTCAGGGAGTACGCAAGGATTCGGCTGTACTGCAAGACAAAGTCAAAGGTTGCCGGCTCAAACTTCTCCTGCTCGGTATCCGCCCGCATGAGATAGAGATAGCCCACTACGTATTGGTGATAGAGAACGGGACAGTAGAGTTCGTGCCAGATTCGTTTCTCCCGATTTGCATCGATGAGCTTGCCAATCCGTTCAAAGACGGTGAACATGTCCTCACCTTCTTCGGCCTCATGCGCAATGATCTCATCCTGAGAGAGAATGCGTTCCCGTACCTCGGCCGACCGAATCTGAGCCTCTGCCGTGTAAAACGGCAACGCCAACATCTTGCCTGCCTTCGTGACAAGCTTCTCCTGAAAACTCTTCGGGGTTCTCTCCCGGAGCATGACAATCTTGCTCTCGGAAGCAAACCGAGCGGCTCGTTCACGGAAGGCCTTCAGCAGATCGGCGATCTTGGTAGCGTCAAACCCGGGATCAAGCTCCGGCTCTTCAACCGGGTCGTATTGATCGGAATCCGGATAATCCAGCCGCACCTGTTTCCCCTTGAACAGGAACGTGACACTGACACCCGTCGGCGACTTGATTCGCTCGAAGCTCCGGGAGAGATCCCGGAACAACTCCTCCGGCTGCGCAACTTCAACCGTTCCCTCGTGCGCCTCCAGTATCTTTGAGGTGAAGGTCATCGGGTTATTCCGGAACCTGAAGAACACCGTGAGTTCCGTGAGATCCGGCGGGAGGATATCGTCCGGCAGTACGAGCACAAGACGCTCCTCGTCAAATCGCTCAATGTAGGCTTGCAACTGTTCTTCTGAGAGGTGGATCTCGAGCGGCGTTCGTTTCTCGTGAACATCCTTGAAAATAAATTCTTTCTCAATCCGCTTGATTTCGCTTCCCACGTCTTCGCCCGCCTACAGGGTTCCGCTCGACCGGACAACTCCGGGATCGAATCGGGAGGTAGTATCTCGATCGAAAAACTCGACCTGAATATCGGAAGTATACCATTGGTCTCCGAGCTTTTCCAAGATCACCTCCCCCACGGCGAAGCGGGATTCACCTATCAGCCGCACGGTCACCGATACTTCACGGTCGGTTATGGCCACGACCGCGCCGAGCCGGGCCTCAGAAAGCGTGTCGGCCGCCCAGATCAAATCATCAAACACCGCCTGAGCCCCGGGGCCAATCCGACTGCTCAAGAGATCGGTCGGGAGCTCGCCGCCAAGAAGAGAAGAGAAAAGAGCCGCGCTCACCGAAAGAACGGCGCGATCACGCGCCGAACTTGTCGCGGTCACGCCAATGGGTCCCAGAATGGTGTCTCGTGCATAGAAGGGGATAGCCGTGAACCGCGCCGCTTCAAATGCCGTGTCCCGTGGATCGGCTGGAGCCACAACCGGCTCCTCCGCTCTCGCTCTCCCCTGATCCGTCAGTCTCATTGGCACTGCGTCATCTTCTCTCTCACGGGCGGGAGCATCTACGGGTGGCGTCTGCCTCTCGGGGACCTCCGCGCCTGGCGCCCCTTCCTCCGCCATCCCTTCGTCCGTCGTTTTCGAACGTGAACAAGAGGCAAAGACGAAGAGGATCGCCAACAGAATCGAAATTATTGCGAGCTGTCTGTACTGCATGGGTGGACTCGTGATTGACGGTTACTATAGATTGGCGACAGATGGATGTAAAGGATCGAGTTCTCTGGCATCTCGACCGTGATTTCACACGGCCGATTCGCGACCCCCTGTGGAACAATATCTACGTCTCCGACGGCATGCTCGCGTTGATCAATGCGCCGGAGTTCCAGCAGCTCAGTCGGATCAAACAGCTTGGCCCGTCTTACCTGGTCTACCCCGGCGCCACTCACACGAGATTGGCGCACAGTCTGGGAGTCTTTCACATAGCCTACCGGATGATCCGCGGATTGCTGGCCTTTGACGCCTGCCCCGTTCTGGACGAGACAGCAGTCAGATCCTACCTCTGTGCCGCCTTGCTCCATGACCTGGGTCATTTTCCGTTCACCCATAGCCTGAAAGAACTCCCGCTTGCCGACCATGAGCAACTCGCCGCACGCATCATCACGGGCAAATCCCTCGCGTCCGTCATTCGGAACAAAGTGGGAGCCGACCCTGAACTCGTTGCGGCAATCATTGATGAATCGATACCGGATGGCGGTCAGGTGGAGATCCGGTTCTTTCGCCGCCTGCTCTCCGGTTCACTCGACCCGGACAAGCTCGATTACCTGAACAGGGACGCGTACTTCTGCGGCGTTCCGTACGGGACACAGGATCTGGATTTTGCCCTGAGTCGACTCATCCCCATCGGGGAGGACGGCATCGCCCTCGCACCAACCGGGATCTCGGCGGTTGAGAACATCCTCTTCTCAAAATATCTGATGTACCGCGCAGTCTACTGGCATCGAACGGTTCGGGTAGCCACGGCCATGATCAAGAAAGGGCTCTACCAGGCATTGACTCGGGGCCTCCTCACGCCGGAGGAGCTCTATGGCCACGACGACGAGAGTTTCTACGGAGAGTTCAGATCCAGGCCGGAGCCGGAGTTTGCCCTCATTGCCGGGGTACAGGACCGCAAGCTCTACTCACCGGTGATAGATTTGGCCTTTGACGAATCCAACCCCGCTCACCGTCAACTCCTTGATCTTGAGTATCGCTCGGCAGTGGAGCGACGCATCGCGGAAAGCCTCTCCGCCGACACCGGGTCAATTGACCCGTTGAGCGTGGTGCTGGATGTCCCCGAGAAAATTAGCTTTGAAGTGCGATTCCCGGTGGCATTTGATCACGGACTCGTTGACTATCCCGATGCAGGGACCGTCTTCACCCCCGCAGTCGTGGCGGATTTCACGCGAACGCTGCGCAGGATGAGGCTCATGCTTGAGCCGGATCTCGCCTCCTCAGTGTCCAACCCCGAGCGCACCCTTCGAGAAGCAATCGCCGGTGTAGTACGCTGACCGCTCTCACTCTGAGATCGATTTGATTCTCACCCGGTGTTACAGTAAAATCACTCAAGAGCAATGAGCGAATGAAGTACTCCAAACTGATGAAGGAACGGGTCCGGCGCGTCGGCGTGCTGCTGCGTGAGTTGGGCTATGAAATGCTCGATGGAGAGTTCCTCGAGGACACATACTCAGCAGGGTTTGAGGGCACGGATGGCTTTCAGGGCGGCATTTTCATTGACCGTGAGAGCAAGTTCCTTGAACTTGCCTACACCTTCAGTTTCTCCACCAATCTCTCTGAGTTTGTTCAGAGTAAGTTGGAGGAGATGTTTCAAGTCTGCTACGAGTACGGATGCCACACCAATTTGCAGACCTCGCCGGCCGACATATCGTTCTCGATATTCTCCAAGATCTACTACGCGGGTCTTAACTACTATGCCCTGAAGGAAACGGTGCGGGATTTTCGAGAGGCAACCGAGTCGCTCACCGAACTTCTCGAGCTTCGGAACGAGCTTGGCAAAGAAGCACGCGACGGGACAAACTGAACGACCGGCCTTCATCGCTAAAGCGCCTACTTCTCAACAGGCCCGCTTCGATTGACCCGCGTGGAGAATGCCCGCAGGGCATTCTCCGGCCGGCCCACAAGCGACCAGCCTTCATCGTGAAAGCGGCTACTTCTCAACAGACCGGCTTCGATTGACCCGCGTGGAGAATGCCCGCAGGGCATTCTCCGGCCGGCCCACAAGCCACCGGCCTTCATCGCCAAAGCGGCTACTTCTCAACAGGCCGGCCTCGACCGCTCGGCGTGGAGAATGCCCACCGGGCATTCTCCGGCCGGCCCATACCCTGCCGGCCGTCATCGCCATAGCTGCTGCCGCTCGACAGGCCGGCTCAGAACTGCTCGCTCACAATCTGAACATCGTGAATTCGTCCCAAGCACTCTTCTTCGGTGAAGTGGAGGACCTTCTGCATGACAGCCTCCCCGTGTGCTTTGGAGTTGGACACCACCGCCGCTCCGAGTTGGGTGAATGAGAGGCTGTTCTGGAGGTCCACTTCGGCCACGGAGAGTCGATATCGCCGAATTAGTTTGTCTTTCAGCGATTTTACCGCTCGCCGTTTATCTTTGATTGAGGTGATGTCGTGCAACTCAATGAGGAGTTGAATCATGGAGACGATCATTTCTTGACGGCCTCTACCGGCTACTCGTTCAGAATGTCTTTGATATCATCAAACTTCAGGTCCAACACCTCAGGCTCATCGGCCGCACTCGTACGATCCTTCAGCGGCAGATACACCTCGTTGAAAAGTTGCCCGAGCCGATAGACCTCGTCTTCCTCGTACAGCGGCGGAATCTTGATTTCAAGGTTGTATCCCTTCTCGCTCATCCCACGCCTCATGATGTGGAGCGGGTCGGAAACGGTGAGCGCGAAGTGCGGACTGTAGTAGAGCATAAATGCCAGCACAAGGAGACCGATAATCACGAAGTAGAGCAGATTTGACCGTGACTGCTCCTGATTCAGCGGGGTCAGGTCGAAGAAGACGCGCAAGCCCCCGCTCTCCCCATAGCCGTAATCCGTTGGTCCGAAATCGGAGTCGTACAGGTCATTTTCGTACCGGCTGTACAGCGTGTGCCCATCTCGTTGAACGAGAAGCAGCGCCGGCTCAAGATCTGCAAGCTCGGACAGCGCCGCTTTCCCGGAGTCCCCTTCGGGCTGAATATCATCAATTGTACGGAGCACGCGAACCGTCTGTTCCTGGTAGACCGTTTCGAGACTCGGTGTATCCAGGACACCGAACAGCACCGTCATCGCGAGGATGGTGACGACAACCACCGTTACCGCTACGGTGGATATCTTCGCTACGTGACGTTGGGCCATTGCCGACTCAGTGTGACGAATCCGGGCAAAGATCTTCAACACACGGAGCAGACGCAGGATGCGTGCAATACGAATTGCCTTCACAACCTTCAAGACGTTCAGAATAGCGCCGAACCCGACTATCGTGGCGGTGCCGCTCCAGTAAGCAAGCACCGCAGGACCGGAACTCAGCAACAGCAGCGGGATTGACGCTAAGAGGTCAATCCAGCCTCGCTCGTACCAGAAGTAGGTCCCGGTCCTTCGGTTCACAAAACTGAAATAGAGTCTCGTGAGGAACTCAATCGTGAAAAAAATGTCAAAAGCAAAGCCCGTGAACAGCAACGCCCGACGCACGGACCACGACCAACCGGCGAGAACGGCGAAGTCCTCCACGAAGGTTTGGACCAGGACGAGGATAATTGCCACAATGACGAAGTTCTCAAGCGCTGCTCGTGTTCGGTTCATACCTACCATCCATTCTCCGCGGCAATAGAAAAGAACTCGTCCAGCATTTTAATGTCAAACCCGTAAAATTTGTAGTTCCTCCGCGCAATGCTGAGCCAACTTTTGTCCGGACTGTCGGCGCCCCGGTCAACTCGCACCGACGGTTGGAAATTTCGGCATCGGGCCGCGAAGATTGCCGCAATTCGGGCCGTTGCCTCAATGAACCGGTTTTCAATGAATGAAATGCTTGCGCTCACGGCGCTCTTGAGAACCGGATCGGGAACAAGATTGAGGTGTTTCTTGGTTGCGAGGAAGACCTTCTCTCCAAATTTGGTCTCCACTATGCCGGATGTCTGCTCGGCCTGCCCTGCGACGCCACCCGTCGCGACGAGGTAGACAACCGGTTTGAGCAGAAGCGTGGTCTCTATCATCGCCTTGACCTGCTCCTTGCTCATCCGCAGACGTTGCACCTTTGTAATCTCAAAGTGGATATAGCTCTTTCTCGTCCACACTGCATCCACGTACCTGTCAACGAACTTGAACACGAGCGCGGTGTGGGCGCCGGTGAATCCGCGCCGCGCCTCCGGCTTGACCAGAAGAGTCTTCACCAGTGAAGCAATCTGCTGTTGAACCTTGTCGCTCCCCACCGCTTGCTGGCGCAGGAAATTGACGTAGCCGAAATCGATCTGGTTTTCAACTATCTGCTCGAGACTGGCAAACAGGTCCGTATTCACATACTCCGTGAGGGCGGCCAGCAGGAGTGCTACAATCTGATTCCAGGATGCCCCCGGAAAGAATGCCGGAGTCGCAAGCGTGGGAGCCAGCTGCGTTGCGTTCGCATGAAAGAACTGGATGATCTGTTCCTCTTTCTGGAGCGGTGTGAGAGGTTTCAGTGCCGGGTTTTCGAGGAGCCGCGCGACAAATGCCGTTGCTTTTTGGTGTTCAGCGCTCATTCTTTCTTAATCTCGGTGTTGTCTCGCGTTTACATAAATCGTGCTTCCCACATAGTATACCTGACGTGTTCCGTCGCATAGCCCTCTCACTTCTGCTGGTTATTCTCGCAATTGGCGCCTCTGCCCAGCCTTCGCTGAATCCATCCCTGGAGGAAGCTCCTGAGTCCCTGCTGGAGCTCGAGCTGGGCGACGCTGAAGTTGACCTCTTTCTGTCCGGCAGCTGGACAACCGGCATAGGCGGAGCGCTCGGCCTTTCCGCCTACCGCAATGCCGATGGATCACTGCAGACCGCATTCCCCAGCCCGTTCCCGGGCCTGGAGACCACCCCGTTCTTCAACCGCGTTAATCTCACCCTCTCGCTGTGGCTCCTGGATCGTTATTTCTTTGAGACAACAGTTTCCGACGAGTTTCAGCTTTCGAGTTTGCTTCTCGGGTACTCCGGGCTCCCGGGCGAGTTCGTGCAATCGGTTCTCATCGGGAACACGGCTATTGAGATGGGCGCCTATCCGTACCTGGGTTTTGGCGACTCAACGGGGACAATGGGGAGTGAAGTGCCGGGGGTTGCGGCTCTCTTTGAGACCGACCGGAGCTCACACGAACTGATGGTGCGCCTGGAACCCTCGGAGGAGACGGTGATCCGCTATTCCGGCGGCAGGATCATCTCTGAGTCGATGGTGGATTCGGCGGAATACATCAGGGATCGATTTTTCGTTCTGCCGGACGGCGGGTTGGACACGCTGACCGTTTATGCCGAGTCAACAGGCGGGTCGCTGGGCGGCAGCGACGGGCGGAAATACCGACTCGTGAACCTCGCGGCTGAGACGGTATTCTCGCTTGCCGAAGGCACCCTCTCTTTCGCCGATGCCCCTGCCGGTCGCATCGTTGCCCATTACGAGTCGGGGGGGCTCCCCGTGGGCAACGCCGCACTCGGCGCCAATTCGTTCTTCCTCCTCACCAGCGACCATCCCGACCCCACACGACCGGCCGACTTTTCATTCATGGACCCGGCCGAACTGCTCTCGGTCTGGGGTATTGATGTCGATTGGAGCACGCTCCTCGAAGCCGAAAAGACCGCGCTGGAGAAGAACTACTTCCGCGTCTCGGTGGATGGTCAGGACGGCCTCCTGCTCTATGAGCCGGGACGATACTCCCCGTTTGAGATCGCCGGTCACTATGATCCACCGCTCACAATCACTGACGGCACCGCAATCGGGTTCACGGCGCCGGGCGGTACGGTATTGGATTTGCCGTTGATCGCCACGAAAAACCTCGACGGCACGCTGGTATCGGTCTCTACCGCCGGCGTAGCGGCACGAAGCTACGACAGGCGCTATCCGTTCGCCGCCCCGCTGCTCCACGACCCGGCGCCCGAGATATACGGCCCGGCGCCGGTGGCCGCAGCCTCCCGGGCACTCCTCACCTTCCGCTGGAGCACCGCTGTCGAGACAATCATTCTCGACGGTGACTATGTACCCGGCTCCGTGCGGGTTGTGCGGAACGGCACCCCGACCACGGAGTTCGAGGTGTCCGACGGTGGACAGCTCTCTTTTGTCCAACCGCTCTCCGCAACCGACACGGTCATCGTTCGATACCGAACCGCAGCGGCGGGTGGACCGGGTGATCTGCTTCTGGGGATCGGAAATCGATTTAGCCCGTACCCCGGGCTTGAAGCGGATGTTGCGCTCGGCATGCGGTGGAAGCCGATTCAAAGCCAATACTCAACCACCGCCGGCGAGTACCCCGGCTATATCGCACTCTCCGCATCGGCCGGGTACACGAGCGACACCGACGCGCGGCCCGATACGGGCAACGGGGTATTCACCGCGGCGGCCTCAGCCGGCGTGAGTTACTCGGTACCGGACACCACCGGGGTCCTCAGATTGAACGGAATGAACGGGACGACAACGATAGTTTCCATGGCTCCGCGGAACCTCTTCCCGGCCGCCCCGCCGGCCGATGATCCCGACCCGGCCGATCTGATCACCATCGACAAAACGACCCGTGGCGCACTCTACTACAGTGATTTCACCGTGACAGGGTTCCTCGGCGAGCGCGAATACCAGAGCTATCTGTGGACACCTCCACCGGGCCAGCTCTTCGCCTATGAGAACGGCGGGCGTATTGGGCCATACGCGGCTCTCTCCAATGACGCCGAGAGCAACGACTACGCCGGGAATGTCATGGTGATGGAGTATCAGCTCGACGACGGTCGCAATTGGGTTGCCGGTATGAGCCGGATCAGCGGGGGGAGAGAGACCGATCTCTCGGGCACGACCCGCATTGAGGGATCATACCTTGTTGCGGACGGCGGCGCGAACGTGCGCGTGTTTATCCAGATTGGCACCCTCGCGGAGGACATCGACGACGACGGGGAGATTGACGCCGGCGCAAGCACAATTGATCCGCATCTGTCGTTCAACGATGCGGCCACCGGATGGACGCTCCAGGCCGGCGCAGTCAATCAGGAACTCGACTCGCCCTACACCGAGGACGCCGACCAAGACAATCGCGCCGATCCCGAGTTGCCCGACCTCATCCTGACCCGAGAACTGCCGTCAATCAGCACCGACGACGGCTGGCAGACCTTCCAGATTGACCTGACCCGGGCTGAGCAACGGCTCCTGCGCTCGTCTCGCTCGGTCCGATACCTGATCCAACGCGACGCTCCGGGAAGCGAACGCACCGGACGGTTCGTTTTCTCCGATCTTCGATTCTACGGCACCGGATTCGCCGTCACGGCCCCCGCGTCGACGGAAGTGAGCGCACGCGAGATACCGGAGATGAGCGCCGGGGCCGCCACGACGCTCGGTGGCCCCGGCACCCTCTCCGCCGCATTCCCCGCCGTCGTCGGGCGCCTTGACGACGGAGCCACTCCATCGGTTCTTGCGGTGAACTGGTCCGGCCTCGGCGCTGGGGAGTCGTTCAAGCTCACTCACACGTTCGCGGGCGTTCCTGCATCCGACTACCAGGAACTCCGACTCTACGTGCGCGGCGTTGGCGCCACTGGAGCCTCGGTGACGCTGCGGGCCCTCACCGAGGTCACCGAGACCGTCGCGGCCGATGGGGCGGTCGTCGTATCCGACC
>DAOWMR010000101.1 GCA_030642995.1 Spirochaetales bacterium | reverse complement strand
CGTGCAGCCAGTGCCCGGCTTCGGGTATCATGCGGATCTGCGCGGCCGGAAACTGCCGGCGGATTGTGTTCGTGTCACGCTCCTCCTGGAGATACCGGGAGTGCTCGCCCCCAACGAAGAGTGCCGGTCCGTCATAGGTCCTCCCCGGCGGTTCCCACCCCAGCAATGCATCGTAGTCGGCGGCAATGGCGTCCAGGTTCAGGCGCCACCGGTAATGTTCACCGTCTCGAACCAGGTTCTTCAGAAAGAAGGCGCGGACGGCGGCGTTCGGCAGAGCCTCTTCAAGCACCTGATCGGCATCCCGGCGACCGCCGATAGCGCCAAGCGGCAACTCGCGCATCGCAGTCATAATCTCCCGGTGCGAGGCTTCGTATCGGCGTGGCGCAATGTCAATGCTGATCAGGGCCGGTACCCGCTCCGGACGGCGGAGCGCGATGAGCATTGCAAGTTTCCCGCCTATGGAATGGCCGGCGAGGATCGGGTTGGACAATGACTGATCGTGGATGAACTCCTCAACGGCATCGGCCATGGCTTCATGCGTGGAGGAGCTGATATGGGGCGAGCTGCCGTGATTCGGCAGGTCGGGTAGGAGCACGCGGCAGTGGGTTTCGAGTCCGCGGGCGAGGACGCGAAGATTGTCGCCGGAGCCAAAGAGACCGTGGAGCAGAACGATTGGACGCCCGTCGCCGAAGGATTGAAACGCCAGGCTCAAGGACAGCTCCGCGGAATATCGCCTACGCCGTCCAGCACGAGTCGCGGGCGATACGGAAAATGTGGGAGATCATCCCGTGACGTGACACCGGAGAGCACCAGGACGGTGTCTATCTCCGATTCCACTCCCGCAACGATGTCGGTGTCCATGCGGTCGCCAATGATCACCGTGTCCTCTCGCCGGCAGCCCAGCCGTTTCAGCCCCCGCCGCATCATGAGCGGGTTGGGCTTACCGACAAAGTAAGCCTTGGTGCCTGCCGCCATCTCAATCGGGGCAACGAGGCTCCCACAACCTGCAACGGTGCCATGCTCTCCCGGTCCGTTCAGGTCCGGGTTGGTCCCAACGAGTCGTGACCCGGCCAGTACGAAATTGATTGCCCTGTCGATCTTGGCAAGATCGTAACCGGAGCCGCCGCCCACAACGACGTAGTCCGGGTTCACATCGTTCATGGTGATCCCGGCGTCGTAGAGTGCGTTGATCAGTCCAGCTTCACCAATCACGTACGCGCTCGCCCCCGGTGTCTGCGTTGACAGGAAACCCGCCGTCGCAAGAGCGCTCGTGTAGAAGTGCTCCGGCTCTACATCGATTTCCAACCGACTCATCTTTTGCTGGAGCTCAACCCGGCTCCGCTCGCTCGCGTTGGTGAGGAAGAGAAACCGCTTCTCCTTGTCTTGGAGCCATTGAACGAATTCCAGGACTCCGGGGAGCAACGTGTTGCCATGATAGATGACTCCATCCATATCACAGAGGAAGCCCGTCTTTGCCGCAAAATCAATACTACCCATGTCCTGCAAAGATACTGAACTGCCGCGAAGAATGGTGATGGAATAGGGCAATCATGCAAAGAGTCGCGACAGGGAAGAACAGACCGGGCGAGAGCTCCCGCCCGGCGGCATTACTTCTTCTTTTTGCGCTTTGCGCGTGAGCTACTGCGCCCGCTGGAGGCTGATTTCCTGCGGCTGATTTCCTCAATCGCCCGTTGTTTGTCCGCATCGGTAATACCGGTCTGGGCGACAGGAGTCGCTGCTTTGGCGGACTCTGCAGTCCGAGCGCTGATGGGCGCGCCGTGTCGTTGTGCATCCTTCCTGGCTTTCCGCCTTCTCACGCTGCGCTGCCATCCGAGCAGAACCGGAGAGGCAATGAAAATGGAGGAGAAGGTACCAATAAGGACGCCCACGATCATGTTCAGGGCAAAGAGCTGAACGGAGCCGGTCGCAAAGATGTAGATAGCGGTGACCGCCAGGAGTGTCGTGAGTGATGTAATCACTGTCCTGCTGAGACTCTGGGTGATACTCGCGTTGGTGATGGTTTCAAACCCGCTCTCGCGCATGATCATCTCGTTCTCACGGATTCGGTCAAAGATGACGATTGTGTCGTTCAGCGAATACCCGATAATCGTCAACACGGCCGCAATGGTCGCGGTTGAAACTTCAATCTGAAAGGTCCCGATGAACACCAGCATGAACGCGACGTCGTGAACGAGCGCCGTGATTGCCGCCGTGGCATATCCAAGCCGGAACCGGAACCAGATGTACATCAGGATCACGGTGAGAGCCAGCGCCGTGAGAACGATCGTGTTTTGCGTCAGATCCTCGCTGAACCGTGGCCCGACGAAGGAATTCTCAAGTTCCTCAATGGCGTCTTCGCCAAACTCGTCGCCAAGGGAATCAAGGATATCGCGACTTGCGACGGTGCTGAACGAGGCAATGTCGCCTGGATCACTCACTCGAACGACAAACTGCTGGGCTTCTTCGTTGCCCACAGTCTGGACCTGCGCTCCGAGAACGCCGCTCAGAGCGGCTCGAACCGACTCGATATCGACATCGGCCTTTGTCGGATCTACCGCCACACGAATGCTGAGTCCCGCCTGGAAATCGATCCCAAGGTTGAAACCGCCCTGCAGAAATGTGCCGATTGCCCCACCCGCAATTATCGCGAGGGAGAGAGACAGCATCAGGAATCGGATCTTGCTGAACCGGATAGTTTTCATCTGGCCCCCCAGCCGAGGCTGAGTCGGCTTCGCCGCAAGACCTCAGTACCAAAATCATAGATGAGCCGCGATAAGAACAGCGCGGTGAACATGGATGAGACGATTCCTACAGCCAGCGTGATGGCGAATCCCTGGACTGGACCAGAACTGAGCTGACTCAGGAACAGTGCGGCGATAAACGTCGTGATGTTGGCGTCCATGATTGTCCAGAACGCCTTCTGGAATCCCGCCTTCACGGAAGCCTGAGGACTCTTGCCCAATCTGTGCTCTTCCTTGATGCGTTCAAAGATGATGACATTCGCATCCACTGCAATACCAACGGTCAGAACGATGCCGGCGATACTTGTCAGTGTCAGCGTCAGGTTGAAGACGCTCAACATACTCACGATGAAGAAAAGGTTCAAAACCAGTGCCAGATCAGCGATAGCGCCCGCTCCCCAGTAGTAGAGCAGCATGAACACGATGACCAGACCGAAACCGACGGTTACTGCCCGGAGGCCCGCCTGGACGGCGTCGGCTCCGAGTGACGCGCCGACGGCCTGCTGACTGACGATTTCAAGATCAACGGGCAGCGCGGCGGTACGGAGCACCGTCGCGATATTATCTGCTTCTTCAAGGTTAAACCCGGTGATCTGGACCGAACCGGAAGGAATCTCTTCAGTTATTGAGGCGTAGGTTCGCACCTTGCCGTCAAGGAGTATCGCGAGGCTCTCATTGACATTGTCCCGAGTGAGATTCGCGAAGATATCGGTACCTTCTCGATCCAGGACGAAGTTGACCGTCGGCTGACTGGTCAGTTGCGTCTGACCGACTCGAGCCTCGGTGATGTGCTCACCGGCAAGGCCGAAATCGGCAAGATCCTCTTTGATGGCGATGTATCGGACAAGTCCGAGGATTCCGTAGTCATCGGGGACAACATAGGGTGCTACAATCGTGCCTGCCGGAATGAAGTCCGGAGTTCCATATGCCCTCAGATCCCAACCCGGCTGCTGCTGCTGGAGTGCAATGAGTGCAGTAGTCGCGTCCTTGTCCACGATGTGAAACTCAAGGCTCCCCTTCCCCTGCAGGTACGCCTCAATCCGGGTTCGGTCATTGTCCCCCGGTACCTCAATGAGAATCCGATTGGTACCTTCCTGACGACGAATCTGCGGCTCCGTAACGCCGAACTGGTCAATTCGTGAGGTAAGGATCGTGACGGCGAGGTCAATCGCTTCCTCGAGCTCCTCACCGGTAGGCTCGCGCCCAAGGCGGTTGGCCAGACTCTCTTCATCGGCCTCAACCACGACGCTCATACCACCTGCCAGATCCAGGCCAAGTGTAATGATCCGCCCCTTGAGATCCTTCAGCGCGAAGATTTCATCTGCGTAGTACTGCTCAAAGACTGCGAAAGCCTCGTCCCCGGTCCGGAACGCCGACAGAATCTCCCCGACGGTCCATTCATCAGGAATCTCCCGGTCTTCAAGACGGAAATTCTCTTCGGCGGGATCAATGACGAAGCTGTACTCGTCCGGGAACGCTGCGTCCTCATCATCCGCGACCAGTGCGCTCAGAACGGAAAGTGCGCCCCGCGCCTCTTCTCGAGAGTACTCACGTATCTGCTCCCGGCCGCTCGCGGCCAGGACCTTCATCTCCTCAGGGATAAAGAAATACCATTGTACCGTCGGATAAATGAAGAAGATGCCGGCACCTATGAGTGCCAGCACCACCAGTAATCGAAACCTCTTGCTCATGTATCAACTCCGGGTCAGCGTTGAGTGGGAGAACCGACAGTCAGCGACGAGATAGAAATCAACCCGTTGCACCGTACGCTCGACCTGCTATTCGTCGCTGTCGCTTGTTGCGTCTGCACTGTCCTCAGCGGGCTCTTCAGTCTCGACATCGTCAACCGGCTTTTCAGCCGTCTTCTTTGCAGGACGACTCTTCTGCTCCGAGACGTTAGAGATTGCTGAACGGGACATCGTCATCTTCGTGTTCCCGTCAATCTTCAACACGACAGTGTCGTCCTTGAGGGACTGGATGGTTCCGTGAATGCCACCGATTGTGACGACATGATCACCCTTTTTCAGTGCCTTGAGCAGCTCTGCGGCGTCTTTCTTCTTCTTATTCTGCGGACGAATGATCAGGAAATAGAAGATCACGAAAACGAGCCCGAACGTAACAAGCGTCGGAACGATGGAACTAGACCCGTCACTTGCTCCAGGTGCAGCCATGAGCAGGGGCAGGTTGGAAAACAGTTGATTCATATCGCTCAATCCTCTTGCGATGATTTCGGCCACGGTAGCATGGATGGTATGCACCGTCAACAATTGCGCCGTGACCAGGTCGTGTCCTACAACGACACGACCCGTTTGATTTCATCCGGGACCGTGTACACCCCGAACAATCGCTTGAGCTGATCCTCGGACTCCACGTGGCCCGATTCCAGATCAGTCGAAGCAGTCTTCTCCGCGAAATGGCGGACGAACTCGTCCATTTCCTGCCCATTCCCGGAAAACAGAGCGGAACAGAATGCGGCACGGTAGAGTCCCTTCTCCGCAAGCTCCATGGTTGACAAACGGCTATACTGGCGCATCGCGCGCTTGTCTACGATTGCCGTATCTCCCTGGAAGCCAATGGTGAACGTGAACTCTTCCTTCGTCATTTCCTGCTCCACGCGACTACATCATACCGCCCATGCCGCCCATGCCACCCATGCCACCCATACCGGGGTCCATGCCGGGAGCTGCTTTCTCGTTCTCAGGGAGGTCGGTTATGATGCATTCGGTGGTGAGCAACAGACCTGCAATGGAAGCAGCGTTCTGCAGCGCACTCCGGGTTACCTTCGCCGGATCAATGATTCCAGCTTTCACCATGTTGGCCCATTCCATCTTCGCGACATCAAAACCAGTGCCCTTCTTCTCGTTCTTTGCCTTGTCGGCAATGATGCTGCCGTCCACGCCTGCGTTGTCGGCGATCTGACGGATGGGCTCTTCCAGAGCACGTCTCACGATCTTGAATCCGGCCTGCTCGTCTTCACCCAGTTCGCTGACGTCCGCTTTGTCCAGTGCCGGAACTGCCTGGATCAGCGTGACGCCGCCACCGGCGATGATCCCTTCTTCAATTGCGGCGCGAGTAGCAGAAAGTGCATCCTCAACACGGTGCTTCTTTTCCTTGAGCTCCACCTCAGTGGCGGCACCGACGCTGATCACTGCAACGCCACCGGCGAGCTTCGCCAGTCGCTCCTGTAGCTTCTCGCGGTCGTAGTCGCTCGTGGTGTCCTCAATCTGCGCCTTGATCTGAGAGATCCGATCCTTGATATCCTGGTGTTTGCCCCCGCCATTGATGATCGTGGTGTTTTCCTTATCCACCTTGATCATCTTCGCGCTGCCGAGCTGATTGAGCTCAATGCTCTCGAGCTTCATCCCGAGCTCCTCTGAGATAACCTGACCACCGGTGAGGACCGCAATGTCCTCGAGCATGGCCTTGCGGCGATCGCCGAATCCCGGAGCCTTCACCGCACAGGCACTAATAGTGCCGCGGATGGTGTTCACGACGAGGGTTGCGAGGGCTTCGCCCTCAATATCCTCGGCAATGATCAGGATGGGCCGGCTTGCCTGGGCAACCTTCTCCAGAGTCGGAAGGAGGTCCTTCATACTGGCGATCTTCTTGTCGTGAATGAGGACGTACGGGTCCGTCATCTCCGTGGTCATCGTGTCACGATTCGTCGCGAAGTACGGTGAGACATAGCCACGATCAAACTGCATACCCTCGACAAATTCGGTGGTTGAGTCAATGGTCTTGGACTCTTCAACGGTGATGACGCCGTCCTTGCCGACCTTTTCCATTGCCTCAGCGATTTCGTCGCCGATCGCGATATCGTTGTTCGCTGAAATCGCCGCAACCTGGGCGATCTCTTCCTTGTCCTTGATCGTCTTTGAGTTCTTGCGGATTTCCTCCACCGCAAGCGCAACGGCGGCGTCAATCCCCCGCTTCAGACCCATGGGGTCAATACCGGCCGCGACACTCTTTAGACCTTCCTTGATCATGCTGTAAGCAAGAACGGTAGCCGTAGTGGTCCCATCTCCAGCGATGTCATTGGTCTTGGTGGCAACTTCCTTCAGAAGCTGCGCGCCCATGTTCTCGAACTCGTCGCCGAGTTCAATTTCCTTCGCAACAGATACACCGTCCTTGGTCACGGTAGGCGCCCCGAACTTCTTGTCCAGAAGCACGTTCCGGCCCTTCGGACCGAGTGTGATCTTGACCGCATTCGATAGCCGCTCCACACCGCGCAAAAGTACTCGGCGGGCATCTTCGTCAAACAGTAACTGCTTAGCCATAATTCATTCCTCTCTACATCGTAGGGTTTATTTGGTCCTGAATTGTTTTCAGTGTTACGGGAAAGATACAAAACAGAAACCCAACCGCCAAGATTGCAACCCGAAAATGTGATGCAGCCTCCGGAGCATCTATGATACAACCGAGAGCGTGATTGGACTGTCCATCATCATGTCATTTCCGCCGTCCCGAGATTCCGATAACGACTTCATGGTCGGTAGCCTCATGACAGTGGTACTGGATACCGTATCGTCCCGACCTTTCTACGATACCCGCCCCATCACCTGGAACGCCCCAGCCGGTCAGCTCATGGATCGTACCAATGCCACGGCAACAGAGATCAGAGCGCAATTCGGAAAACGAGACTTGGATTCATTTATTCCGATGGGTCTCACTGGTGCTCCTCACCACTTCCTCCTCCGCAAAGAATCGATTTCGGAGATCGAGTGGGCAGTGTCCAACCTGTGGGGCACCGGGTGTAACGACGCCGGCTTTGAACGGCCGCCTTTCATCCTCCTCTCGGGCGAGAACCGAACACCGCCCCCGAATGAAGAGGCCCCCCCGGTTGCATCCCTCGCCCTCCTCGACGGGCTTCAGAAGTACTGCGAACGGGGCGATACGGAACTGCAATTGCTCCCCGGCCTCAGTACCTGGCCGGCGGTTTCCGGAACGGTCGCTCCGTTCGTTCGAGCGTCGGCTTCCGAAGCCGGCGTCCTTGCGGCCGCAGCGCAGATGCGGAAACGGCGGGCGAGCAGAATCAACCGCCGTCGAACTCTGGAGCTGATGGTCGGGTCGGGTCAGAGCCCAACGTCGCCCCGGTCTCCCGGGCGCCGGGACTTCGTGGCCGGCATGATGGGTGAAATCGCTCTCTCCGGACCATCGTCCGATGCGCTGTTTAGCGGAGGCAGGTTTTGCGGGTTCGGCGCAGCTCGCGTCATCGGGTTGCCGCCGACTGTCTCATATCTGTGGTCATCCAACGAGGGAGGCCGGCTCCCGAGATTTGAGCCCACCATGTGCTTCTCGTTTGAGTCCGACGAGTCGCGTGGCGTACGCGTAATGGAGCGTTCCGGGGCGGCCCGGCTGGTCTCGGATTTTAGCTTTGTTCGAGAACGCCCGCTGCTTGTCTCAACCCACGCTCTCTCCGTTGACGCAGACAATCCTCCGCCGAAGGTCGAACTGCTTCACCTCACATTCCCACTCACCCGACCCGAAACAATTCGGGTGCGAGCCGCGTACCAGGACGGATGGTCGTCGGAAGCGGACCTGGGACAAGGTGATCATATCCAGGAACTCTTCGGCTCCACCTTCCAGATCCACTTCGGGGATGAAATCCTCACCATTGCATTTCTCACGCGTTCCGGCCTCCCTCTTGTATCATCCGTGGGGATCTTCCGGGTTCCGGAGCCGGTGCTCGGGATTGGCGGCCGTTTCTCACTCTCGCCAAGCGTCGGAGACAACACAATGTCGGAATTCGCCGTGCTCATGGGCGCAGGCAGCGAGGCGGTCGAGGAGATTGT
>DAOWMR010000054.1 GCA_030642995.1 Spirochaetales bacterium | reverse complement strand
CCCGTACCGCTCTCCTTTGAAGCGACAGGCAATCTGCGGGATGGATCAATAGAGGCGGATCTCATCAACGTCTCCGCAGATGTTGCCAGACTCTGGCGAATCCTGGACAGCCCCGGAGTCACCTTTGCCGGCGGAACGGCCGTGGGAAGTGTGCGGATCGTAGGCCCGCTCAATGATCCTGATTTTTATGGCACGCTCACCGCGAGCAATATCACCGGCACGGTAGACTTGGTGGCCGACCTCCTTGGACCTGCCCGGACCTTCCTCGTCTTCAACGAGAAGGTGTTGTCGATTCGCGAGACCGTTGTGCCTGCCGGCCCGGGCAGAGCCCGGATCTCGGCTGCCGTGACCCTTGATCGCTGGCTGCCCGACGAGTATCGCGTCTGGGTGGACACGGTGGAAGGCGATCCGCTGCGGGTCGTGCATGACTTCGGGGGCGTGGCAATCGACGGCCTTGCCGACGGATCGATTGTAATCTCGGGAGGCCCTGACACGGTCCTCATTGAAGGCAGCGTGATTGGATCGGCAATGTACATCACGTTGTCCGAGGTGGAGGAAACGGTAGACACCGGTGAGCAAACCGGGGACATGATCGTTGATGTCAAGGTTACCACTGGACGCGGCGTTCAGTTCCTCTGGCCTACCGACGCGTTCCCGATTGTTCGAGGTATTGCCGACGCAGGCGAAACTGCCCGGATAACCCACCAGCAGTCCACCGGGAACTACACGGTGGATGGCTCGATCAACATACTCGGTGGCGAGGTGTTCTACTTCGACCGTTCGTTCTACATCAAAGACGGTCGATTGATTTTTGCAGAGGACCAGAGCGATTTTGATCCCCTGCTGACGGTGAACGCGGAGATACGGGAGGTCGGCCAGGAAGGCCCAATCCGGGTTTACCTCGTAGCCGACGAGCGCCCTTTGAGCCAGTTCACCCCGCAGTGGCGCTCCGATCCGCCCCTGCCCGAAGCGGAAATCATTGCACTCCTCGGAGGCAATGTCTTCGCTGCGCAAAACGGTGATCCCATAAACCTGTCTCAGGCGGTCCTCCTGACCAGCGATCTTGTCAGTCAGTTCGGAATTATCCAAGGGTTTGAAAGCACCATCCGCGATGCTCTCCAACTGGATCTCTTCAGCATCCGGACGCAGTTGTTCCAGAATCTCATTCGAGGAGTGCTGGACCAGGCCGACTACCCACTTGACAGTGACCTGCCGTCTCTTGGAAAGTACCTGGACAATACAACGCTCTTTTTGGGGAAGTATCTTGGGACGGACCTCTTCCTCGAGTTGTTGGTGCAACTGCGGGCCACGGATCCGGTTGCGACTCCGACCAGAAGCTTGGCCGGCATCGCTGTTGATTCTGAACTCAGCTTGGAATGGCAAACTCCCTTCTTTCTCTTGGAGTGGAGTTTCTTTCCGCGCGATCCCAGCAGTTTGTTCCTCACGGACAACACCATCAGCCTTGGCTGGGAATACTCATATTGAGCACGGTATACTTTGCGGGGTTCCGATGGAGAGGAGCGCCAAAAGTAGGAGTACATATGCGACGTAGCTTGCTGGTAGTGCTGGTCATGGCCGTTTCAGGTCTTGCACCGGCCCAAGAGTCCTCAAGAGAGGCTACAGACTGGTATCTCGACCAGCCGATACGGGACATAACCTTCGTCGGATTGGCGTCGGTATCTGAGGCGGACCTGCTTCCCATCGTGGAACCGTACCTCGGCGAACCGTTTACCGATCGGCGTTTTCTGGAGCTTCAGCGGCGGCTCTATGCGCTCGATTTTTTTGTGACCATTCTTCCGGAGGCGGTGCGACCTGAAACCGGGACCGGGGTGATCATACAATTCACTGTGGAAGAGCGCCCCACCGTCGATGAGATCCAATTCAACGACAACAGGCGCATCCGCACCGCCGATCTTCTTGATGTAGTTCTGCTGAAGAACGGAGACATGATCACGCTTGCAAAGCGCCGTGCGGATGAGCAAGCAATACGCAACCTGTATCTGGAACGTGGATATCCGGACGTCACCGTATCGAGCACCGTGGAAGAGGTGGAGGGGGATCGCGGAACCGAATACATCGTGATATTTGATGTGTCGGAGGGCCAGCAGGTCACCATCCGGGAGATACGGTTTTCCGGAAACACCTTTGCTTCTGAGTCCACGCTCCGAGGCAAAATGAACAGCAAGGCTCAGAACATCTTCAACAGCGGTGTCTACCAGAGCCGGGAGCTGGAAGAGGACAGGATCAGCATCGAGCAGTACTACCACGAACGCGGGTACGTGGACGCAACGGTACTGGACATCACCGAGGTGTTCGAGCGAGACGAGGAGGCTGAGCGAACCTACCTTCTCCTGACGGTGTTCGTCGAGGAGGGCGAGCAGTACACCTTCGGTGGCATCACGTTTGAAGGCAATACGATCTTCTCCGACGAAGAACTCGCCGAACTTATCCGCGTTCGAGAGGATTCTGTGCTCAACAGTGTCCGGCTGCAGGAAGGCGTTGCTGCGGTTCAGGATATCTACTATCAAAACGGCTACATTTTCAACGCCTTCAATTTGAGCGAGGAGCGAGATGAGCAGGCGCTCACCATTTCCCTCACGATGACGGTGACCGAACAGGCTCGCGCCCACATCGAGAATATCATCGTTCGCGGCAACACAAAGACGGAAAACTACGTCATTGAGCGAGAAATCCCCCTGGAAGTTGGTGATGTGTTCAGCGTCGCACGTATCCGCGAGGGAATTCAGAATCTCACAAATCTGCAGTACTTTGCCACGATAAATCCTGAGACTCCACAGGGAAGCGTTGAAGGGTTGATGGATCTGATCATCAACGTTGAAGAAGCGCAGACTGCGGACATAAAGTTCGGCGTCTCCTTTGGCGGCAGCTCGGAGTTCCCGGTCGCGGCGAATGTGGGCTGGTCCGACTCGAACTTCCAGGGCAGGGGGCAAACCCTTGGCTTCCAGGCACAGCTCTCCCCAATTGAGCAGCTCCTTACCGTGAATCTCCTCGAGCGGTGGCTTGCGGGCCAACGTTGGTCATTGGGTGCGGACATCAGCGTGAATCGCGGCATTCGTTCAGGGGTGCCACAGGATCTCCTGGGGCCCGTCTTCGGTGAAGACGATATGAACGCCGTACCGGATCCATTTCAGGGGTACTACGTCTTCAGCGCCGACACAGAATACCCTGTGGGTTCCGGCACCACGTACCTGGCCGGCGATCTGTTTCCCGATGTCGTAGATGGGCTTCTCATCGCTGAGTATGATCTTGTAACCGACTACGAATACGCCGGCGGTCTCACGGCCATCCCGGATCAATACCTCATGGATTACACCGAGTGGAGCATCTCCATCGGTGGCAACACCGGTTATCGGTTCCGGACGGCGCTTGGGACCCTTGCACTCTCAACCAGCCTTCGCAGCAGCCTGAACTATGTCGGATACGATCCGACCCAGGCGCGGCCATTTGACTCGAATCTCCGAGCCAATTTGCGTGAATGGCAGCTCATCAACAAGCTCGCACTTGCGGCGACCCTGGACCGGCGTCGCGGAATGTTCTTGAGCCCGTCGTCCGGTTATCTGCTCAAGCAGGGAGCCACCTTCACCGGCGGCCCGCTCCTGGGCGATCGCCACTATATCCGTACCGACAGCACCGCAGAGGCGTATCTCACGCTCTTTGATCTGCCGGTTGCCGAATTGTGGAATTGGAAGCTCGTTCTCGCCGGTCACAGCGACATTTCCTTCATCCTGCCGCAATTCTGGGTGCCCGCCGATTACGCGACTCTGGAACAGCCCGTGGCCGGAGGTGATCTGCTGCAAACGAATCCAATGTTCATCGCTCGCGGGTGGGACGCGGTTACCGACGGTGAGGCCTTGTGGAATAACTGGCTTGAACTGCGGATGCCGATCGCTGAGCAGGTGTTGTGGTTGGACATGTTCTTTGATGCGGTCAGTCTCTGGGAGGATCCGGCACAGATCACAACGCTTGGCCCTGAGAACCTCTTGTTCAGTCTGGGCGGAGGAATTCGTTTCACCATTCCCCAGTTTCCGATCAGGCTCTATCTTGCGAAGCGGTTTACGGTCGATGACAGCGGTATCCAGTGGCAGCAGGGCACTTACTTCAATTGGAATGAAACAGCTACCGGCGGGCTCGACTTCGTGTTTGCCATTGGCGCTGATTTCTTCTAGGCACAAAACGGGAGAAACTCATGTACAAAAAACGGATACTGGCCCTTGCGGCGGGGCTCACGCTTCTTCTTGGCGCTGCGACCACGGCGCGAACCGAACAGCTGACCACCGTGGCCGTCTTTGCTATGGACAAGGTCCTGCTGAGCTTCTACTCGGATTCCGACATCCTGCGCGACTATTTCCGGGCTGACGAGCAACATCGCGCCGATGTACTGCTCGCAGAAAACGACCTTCGTGACCTTCAGGCGCGAAGGGCAACGGCAGTGAGCAGAAACGACTCCCGACTTGCGGGGCGATTACGTGAAGACATAACGGCTCAGCAGGAGTATATCCTCGCGCTCAATGAACGCTGGTATCAGACCGAGGATGGGCTGCTCGCGGAGCTTCAGGATGATCAGTTTTACAAGACGGTCTACGAGGTTGCCGGGTACGTCGCTGAGGAGAATGGCTACACCCTGATCATGGACGTGTCCGCGACCGGAATGGGGATCTTCTGGTACAGTCCCGCCATTGACGTGACCGACGACATCATTCAGGAGCTCCTCGTCAGGTTTCGCTGATGTCACAGGATGTGACAGGATGGTGCGAGCATGCCTGACTCCACCCCGATGATGCAACAGTATGCCCGGATCAAGCAGGATCACCGGGACGCGATACTGTTCTTCAGGTTGGGCGATTTCTATGAAATGTTCCGCGCCGACGCCGAAGAGGCGTCGCGCCTTCTTGGCCTCACGCTCACCAGCAGACAGGGTGAGCCGATGTGCGGCATACCCCACCACGCTGCGCATGGATACATCGGGCGGCTGCTGAAACAAGGGAAGAAGATAGCCATCTGTGAGCAGACCAGGCTTCCGTCGGGCGGGAAGGGTCTCGCCGAGCGGGAGGTCGTGGAGGTGATCACTCCCGGAACCGCAACGGAAGAGGATTTTCTTGAAGCGCGGGCGAACAACTTCCTCGTCTCCATTGGGTGCATCAAAGATCTCATCTGCCTTGCCTATGCGGATCTGTCCACCGGGGAACTCGGTTTGACGGCTCGTTCAAGCACGTTGGGCCCCGCCTTCGTGAGAGCGGAACTCGCGCGGCTTCATCCCCGGGAAGTTCTCATCCAGGAGTCACTGTATGATCTGCCGGAATTGAACGCTGTGCTCACCGAGCGCGACGGAGTGCTCATCAACCGTTTCCCGGACTGGCAGTTTGATTTGAAGGAGAGCCATCGAAGACTGGAGCGATTGTTCGGGGTTGCAAATCTCAGGGCATTCGGGATTGATCCGGACTCCTTGCTCCCTCTCGCGGCAGGAACCCTCATTGAGTACCTGGAGGAATCCTCTCGCAGCATTCTTCCACATATCAGGTCCATCACAATCGATCGGGACGATTCCTATCTCGGGCTTGATGAGAGCACCGTACGAAACCTCGAACTTGTTGCGAATATGCACGACGGGTCTCGCCGATTCTCCCTGCTTGAAGTGGTCGATGAGACACGAACCGTGATGGGAGCTCGAACGCTTCGCAGGTGGCTGCTGGCGCCCTTGCGGGACCTTTCAGGCATTCAGAGTCGCCACGATCAGGTTACGGTCCTGTATCGGAACCAGTCGATACTGGCCGGGCTGCGCGATCAATTAGGCAGGGTTCTTGACCTGGAGAGACTTACTTCGCGCGTTGGGATGGAACGGGCCCACGCCAAGGATCTCGTCGCAATCAGGGACTCACTTTCCCGGGCGAACGAGATCTGGCGAATCCTCGAAGCGGGAGGAGGGGAGGGGCTCTCGTTCTGCGTGAGGTTCGGCTCCGAAGAGCGGACGGATTTGCGTTCGGTGGCATCACTCCTCCAACGATCACTTCTGGACGAGCCCTCCACTTTGCTCACCGAAGGTCGACTTATCCGATCCGGCTACGATCCGGCTCTGGACAAGCTCCACGTGCTGCGGGACAACTCCCGATCAGTACTTGACGATTACCTCGCCGAAGAACGGGAATCAACCGGCATCTCCGTTCTCAGGGTCAAATACAACCGGATCATTGGGCATTTCATCGAAGTGACCAAAACCCACGCCGACCGTGTCCCGCAACACTTCATCCGCAGGCAAAGTCTCGCCAACTCCGAACGATTTACGACCGAACGGCTCGGCGAGATTGAAAGCGCGATTAATGATGCAGCCGAACGCATTGTGGAGACTGAACGTCAACTGTTTCTCGACGTTCGGGCGGAAGTGGCACAGAGCCTGGACATCCTTATGGACCTCGCGCGCGCCCTGTCTGAGTTGGACGTTCTGCAGGGGCTGGCCTACGTGGCCACTCTCCGCGGATACGTCCGTCCGCAGTTCACCGTGGAACCGGAACTGGAAATCACCGGGGGGCGACACCCGGTCGTCGAGGCGAACCTGCCTTCGGGGGCGTTTGTGCCCAACGGAACCTCGCTGGACCCCACAGGCAACTATTTTGGGCTCATCACGGGACCGAACATGGCCGGAAAGAGTACCTACCTCCGCCAGGTCGCCCAAATCGTGCTCCTCGCCCAAATCGGCAGTTTTGTACCTGCGGACGAGGCGCTGATCGGGTTGACCGACCGGATATTCTGTCGAGTCGGCGCAAGCGACAACCTCGCGCGGGGTGAATCTACATTCCTCGTTGAGATGAATGAGGCTGCCTACATTCTGCGCAATGCCGGTCCATCGAGCCTCGTGATAATGGATGAGATTGGACGCGGCACGAGCACAAATGATGGGCTCGCCATTGCTCAGGCAGTCACCGAGGATCTCGTAAATCGGATTCGGTGTCGTACCCTTTTTGCGACCCATTTCCATGAGTTAACGGCTCTCGCTCTTCCTGGCGTTGCGAACTGGTCGCTCAAGGTCGTCGACGACGGCGGCTCAATCGTTTTCCTGAAGCGCCTGGAATCGGGCCCCTCAAGCAATTCATACGGGATACACGTCGCTGAGGTTGCAGGTTTGCCGAAGGAGGTCGTTGCCCGAGGGGCTGAAATACTCCGCGAAATTATCCGCGCCAAGGAGAGCCCCAACGATCGCCCGGCCTCCGAGCCCGACAAACTGCCCGCGACTGGTGCGGCAGGGGAAATTGGTCTTTTCACTGCAGAGGAACTCATTGCTCAGGAAATCAGATCCGTGAACACCAACGAACTACGTCCGATTGACGCGCTCGCGGCCGTCGATCGATGGAAGCAGGAGTTGGACGGCCCGTAGCGAAAAGACAAGCGCCGGTCCTCCTGGAACTGTAGGAGATGTGTGAATCCGGTACTGAGTCTCTGCATACCCGGTTCGTGTGTGATCTGCGGACGTCGAACACACCGGATATCCGCCTTCGCCTCCGGGTCGGCGGTGTGCGACCACTGCGTACCTATGATTCCCCGCATTGCTGCGCCCGAGCGCTGCGAGATTTGTTCGGCGCCGACCACCCGCTCGCTCAGTCGCTGCGAAAGATGCCGACGGATAGACTATTCGTTCAATGCCCACATATCTGTCTGCGAGTATCGCGACGCAAGTTCGTCACTCATCCGTGCCTACAAATTCAATGGAAGACGCTCGCTGCGGGGGCTCATTGCACAACTGATGGCACAGGAGCTTCCCTTCAGTTGGCGCGCCGGCGAAATCGTGCCGGTCCCGCCGCGTCGCACATCCGTACGCAAGCGCGGTTACGATGCAGTTGGGGAGGTCGCACGTGGAATCGGCAGGGTGTGCGGCATGCCGGTGGAGCGTCGTCTCCAGAGCGTTGGTCGCCATGAACAGAAGGCGCTCTCGTACGAGGGACGCTTGAAGAACGTTTCCGGCAAGTTCAGGTTCATTGGACCGTCCACAATCAGCAGAACACCCGTGGTCCTCGTCGATGACGTGTTCACCACCGGCGCCACCCTGTCCGAGTGTGCGCGTCAGCTGAAGACGGCAGGCGCTCGGGAGGTGTTCTGCCTCAGTTTCGCCATGGAACTGTGATCGGTCTTTACTCGCACCCGCTGCTTTCCTACTCTCTGGTCGTGGAATCAGTTGACTTTCTGGATTCGCTTATTCACCGTCGCGTGGAATTTCGCTATTCCCGCCGGGGGTTGAAGTTTGATCTCAGCACCGCTCTCTTCTCCAGCGCGGCGGTTGACGAGGGCACCGTGACTCTGCTCCGAGCGTTGGAACGTCCGGTGGAGGATCTCCGGCCGGCCCGTATCCTCGATTTGGGGTCCGGCACGGGAACACTCGGCATCGCACTGGCCGCCGCCACCGGCGCCGAGCTGTTTGCAACGGATCGCGATGCGCTTGCCGTATGGTTCACATCACATAATGCTGCGCTCAACAAGATCGCTCTTGCGGATGCAAGGGCTGCGTTGGACATCTATTCGCCGTTCAAGGCGCAATGCCGGCAAACGCCCGATCTTGCCGTCTGCAATCTTCCGGCGAAGGCCGGGGAGCCCGTGTTGCGTCACATGATCGCACTGCTCCCCGACCTGGTATCAAGGCGTGGTTTCGCCGCGGTTGTTATCGTGACATCGCTCGCACAACTCCTGATGAGCGAACTCGAGCGTTTGGACGCTCGCATTATCGCCCGCCGCGAAACCAAGGGACACGTTGCGGTTGTGTATGCGCATGGCTCCCAGGATGAGAGCCAATTGGTTTCGGATCAGTCCGATGGCCGGACAGCCGGGTCAGACAACCGCTTGCCGGCCGTCTACGTAAGGGGTGAAGCCTCATTCGCAGGTCCGCACGGCGGATATCGGCTGACGGTGGCGCACAACCTGCCCGAGTTCAACTCCCTCAGCCATAGTACCGAGCTCGTCTTCCGGTTGATCCGTAACGCGCCACCAACCGGCAGGGTCTTTCTCTGGGGCGTCGGGCAGGGGCACCTCGCGGTTGGGGGGATCCGTTCCTCCCCACAGGTTTCGTTCGTCGTCGCCGACCGTGATTTGCTCGCCCTGACAGCAACGGCTGCCAACCTGGAGTCCTCTCATCAACGCGCCACAGTGCACCCGATTGTTGCGCCGGGACTCGGCGTGGCGGCAGACCTGAGTGGGGCAAACTCAGCCGACTGGGTGATCGTACACTCCCATCCGGAGCCCGGGTCGCGCTGGTCGGACGAATTGGCTTACGCTGCCGAAAACCTCCTTGATAAGGGCGGGCGTCTCCTCGTGGTTTCTCGCAGCACAAGCCTCTCCCGATTGACACCGATCATTCGTCGTTCATTTTCGCAGATTAGGACGCTGCGGCACCATGGTTATCGCGCCGATTTGCTCATCCGTAAACGTTGACATTGGTGCCGGCTATTCGATATTCTTACGGAAACCAGATCTTTCCGCGAAAGAGTCGCAAGCCGGCTCTTTTTTTGTGCAGGGTACTTGATGGAGACGGTTGACAGAGAAAGTGAACTGAAAATCGACTTTGCTCCACTGCTGCGCGAGCTTGGTTTCCAAATTGTGGAGCTGCACGTAGCAACAGTGAAGGGACGCACGCACTTGGAACTCGCAATCTACGGACACGAAGGGGTTTCAGTTGACGACTGCGTGACCGTCCATAAGGTCATTATGCCCCGAGCGGAGCTGATCCTTGACGATCGTGATATAGCCCTTCAGGTGGCAAGCCCGGGAATTGACCGAACATTCAAGGATAACGATGAGTTTGCAGTTTTCCTCAATCGCGGGGTGCGTGTTCTTATGAGAGGGGCTGATGATTGGATCGGCGGAGTTGTGGACTCCGTCAGTGAGCGTGACGTTACCCTGAGAAACGGACAGGAGCGTCAATCCATCGCCTTTGCAGACATCCAGAAAGCGCGATTGGACTATTCACAGGAGGTCAAACAGGACCATGGCAGGTGAATTGTATGAGGCCATTCGGCTTCTCGTTCAAGACCGAGGAATTTCAGAAGAACTCATTCGAAAGACGATCGAGGAGTTTCTCCTTGCAGCCTACAAAAAGAAGTTTGGTACGTCGGACAATGCTGTCGTTCGATTCAGTGAGGACGATGAGGACGTCACCATCTACGCTCAGAGGGAGATTGTAGAAGAGGTCTACGATCCGGTGGGTGAAGTCGCCCTTGCCGATGCCCTGAAACTCAACGAGGAATGTCAGATAGGTGACGAGTTGCTGATTGAGATCAATCCGCAGGAGTTCGACCGGGTTGCCGTGCAGAGCGCAAAGCAGAAGGCGCGCCAGACGCTGCGGGAAATCCAGAAAGACACCTTGTTCAGCGAGTACAAGGACAAGGTCGGTGAAATGATCATCGGCTACTACCAGCGTGAACGGAATGGCAACATCTTCGTTGATCTGGGAAAGACGGAAGGTATTCTCCCAAAACGCTATCAGTCACCTCGAGAAGTCTACCGGCCCAATGATCGGATCAAGGCGCTGATCTATGAGGTGAACAAGAATCCCAACGGTCTGCAGATTGTTCTGAGCCGAACCCACACGGAATTCGTGAAACGCATCTTTGAGTTGGAAGTCCCCGAGGTCTACGACCAAACAGTCGAGATCTTCAAGATCGTGCGCGAACCCGGTTATCGGACCAAGATCGCGGTTTACTCCAATCGCGATGACGTGGATCCCGTGGGAGCGTGCGTTGGCCTTCGTGGTGTTCGCATCCAGGGCATTGTCCGGGAACTTGAAGGTGAAAAGATCGATATCCTCAAGTATGACAATGAT
>DAOWMR010000279.1 GCA_030642995.1 Spirochaetales bacterium | reverse complement strand
GTTGTAGTAGGCCTGCAGCACCGTAGGACCCATCGTCACCGCGCCGTGGTTCGACAGCAACACGGCGTTCGTGCGGGCATCCAGCACCTTCAGGATAGATTGTGTTACTTCGTCGGTGGTTGGGAGAGCATACTCGGCAACGGCAATCGCTCCGAGTTCGAAGATAACCTCGGGGAGCAACACGCGTTGGAAGTCCCGGTCCGTGCTGGCAAACGCAGTAGCGGTTGGAGGATGCGCGTGGACTACGCCGTGCACGTCCGGGCGGGCCTTGAGGATTCCGAGGTGCATGTCTATCTCTCGCGTTGGCTTTCCGTGACCCTCAATTGGCTTACCATCATAATCGACCTTCAGGATGTCCTCGGCCGAAAAGAATCCTTTGCTCACTCCGCTGGGAGTCATGAGAACCTCACGCGAGCTGAGACGAGCACTGATGTTGCCGTCACACGCCGCAACCAGGTCCTTGAAGTACAGCCTCTTTCCCACCTCTACCATCTCGTCTCTGAGGTCGCTCTCGGTGCTCATAATGCTCCACCTCGCGGCACGTTGGCTCTACCTGGTCTGGCCGTAGTACGCTCCGGACCCGTGCTTCCGCAGATAGTGCTTGTCAATCAGGTATTGCGGCGCGGGACCGCTGTCCGGTTTGATGGTCAGGGTGTAGAGATCCATTCGGCTCACTTCTTCGAGCACGATGGCGTTCTCTACCGCCTTCTGCGCGTCCTCGCCCCAGGCGAACGGGCCGTGATTGGCCACCAGCACGCCGGGTACCTCCCCGGGATCAAGCTGCCGCTCCCGGAAGGTTTCGGCGATGACCCGCCCGGTGGCAGCTTCATAATCGGCAGAGACTTCGCTCTCCGTCATTGACCGGGTAACGGGAATATCGTACCTGAAATTGTCGGCGTGTGTAGTACCCTGACACTGAATTGGCTTCTTTGCCTGCGCAAAGGCCACGGCGTAACGGCTGTGGGTGTGCACGACCGCGCCTACATCAGGAAATGCGCGGTAGAGTTCCAGGTGGGTTGGGGTGTCTGATGACGGGTGGTGTTCGCCTTCCACGACCTCTCCCGTTTCTATGGAGACGATGACCATTGTTTCCGGTGAGAGATCCGAATAGGAAACGCCGCTCGGCTTGATGGCAATTACGCCGTGCTGACGGTCGGCCACGCTCGCGTTGCCCCAGGTGAGGACAACGAGACCGGCCTCAACAATTGCGATGTTCGCCGAATGTGCCTCTTGTCGAATACTGACGTACGTCATGTTTTTGCGCGCTAACGCTAACGCATTCGGCCCGAAATACCAAGAAGTGTTGTAGGCCGAATTGACAGTGAGGCGACCCTGCAAATACCATCCGGATAGGTTAGCGCACATCACAGGCAGGGAGGCGATCAGCCATGAGAGTTTCAGGGCAGTCTACAGACGCAGCGAGGGTCATTGAGAGTGGTTCGAGTGTGCTCGGAATCGAATTCGGGTCAACGCGAATCAAGGCGACCCTCATAGGGCCCGACTCCACGCCTCTTGCGTCCGGTTCGTACGAGTGGGAGAACGTCTTGAAAGATGGAATCTGGACCTATGATCTGGACGACGCATGGAGCGGTCTTGCCGATTGCTTTGCCAACCTCGCAGGCAGCGTTCAGGACTCGTACGGCGTACCGCTCACCAGGGTGGGAGCCGCCGGAATCAGCGGGATGATGCACGGCTATCTGGCTCTGGACAAAAATGACGACCTGCTTGTGCCGTTCAGAACGTGGAGAAACAACACAACCGCGCAGGCCGCGAAAGAACTGACCGATCTGTTTGGGTATCGCATCCCGCAACGTTGGAGCATTGCTCACCTGTATCAGGCGATCCTCGATGGTGAATCCCATGTGACCGATATTGCGCGCCTCACGACGCTTGCCGGCTACATTCATTGGCATCTCACCGGGGAGTTCGTCATCGGAACGTGTGAGGCGTCCGGCATGTTTCCCGTGGACCCCGAAGCAGGCGACTATCACTCCGAGATGCTTGGGCAGTTCGATAAGTTGTTGTTGTCCCGTGGTTTCTCGTGGACTGTTCGAGATCTGCTTCCCGATATCGTTCCCGCCGGCGCTGTCGCCGGAACCCTTTCGGAAGAGGGCACCAGGCTCATGCATTCCAGCGGCAACTTTGCATCCGGCGTACCGTTCTGCGCTCCTGAGGGTGATGCCGGTACCGGAATGGTCGCTACGAACAGCGTCAGACCCCGGACCGGAAACGTCTCAGCCGGCACGTCGGTCTTTGCAATGCTCGTTGTCGAGAACAGGCCCGCCAAGGTACATGATGAGATTGACCTGATGCTCACGCCGGACGGCCAATGGGTTGCCATGGCGCACTCGAACAACTGCACCTCAGATCTTGATGCCTGGGTGGCTCTCATCGCGCAGGCGGTGGCGGTGATGGGTGGCAGCGTGAACAAATCTGAGCTGATGGAAAAGTTGATCCCGCTGGCCCTGGAAGCAGAACCGGACGCGGGTGGACTTCTCAACATCAACTACGTCTCTGGCGAGCACGTGACCGGGTTCTCAGAGGGCAGACCGCTCTTCCTCCGGCATCCGAACGCCCGGTTCACACTCGAGAACTTTGTTCGCGCGCATCTGTGCAGCGCACTCGCCGGTCTCCGGTTCGGAATGGAAATCCTGGCCATGGACGAGGGTATTCAAGTGGATGAGATCCGGGGACATGGCGGCTTCTTCAAGTCTGGTGAGGTTGCGCAACGAATAATGGCGGCGGCCACCAGAACACCGGTTACGGTGCTGGAGACCGCCGGAGAAGGAGGTCCGTGGGGTATGGCTCTCTTGGCAGCGTACATGGTCCGGGAGCAGCAGGATGAAAGCCTGGCAAGTTATCTCGACTCCGTGTTCTCCGGAACGGCGACAGCGACGGTTGAACCGTCAGCGGAAGACGTGGACGGATTCTCGATGTACTTCAAGCGTTTCAAGGACGCTCTTCCTGTCGAAGCCGCCGCAGTGCAAAACTTCCAGTAGCAGTCGGTCTCCAACATACGGCTCGATGACGAGTACCGACAACCTCCGCTTGACCGTCGCGGGTCATTAGCTCATGATCTAACTCACTGTGACGACTCCTTCCGGGAACAACGCCCAATCCTCCGTCCCCGTGTCGGTCAGGTGGGCGGTGGGTACCGCGTACGATCTCTTCGCCAGCCTCTTCATGATCCACAATGCCGAATCTACCGGATTGCGCCGGGCATGGGCCGCCGGTGTACGGAATCGGGTTTCGGCCCGGCATCGGGAAGTCCTGCAGCAGATTATCCCGATTGTTACGGTTCCCGTGGAGTGGATCGGACACCTCGGTGACAACCCCGACGGCCAGGCCGTCCTGAACGCGCTGCGAGTACTGCCCGACAGCGATGTGCTTTCCGCACTTGCGGACAGGGATCTTGTTGAATCCACGGTCATCTCCCGTGTGATGGCCCGGAAGAGCTTCTCGCAGAATGACATCGATTTGATTCTGAAAGACGAATCGCTCTGCACGCTGACCCTTCCTGATCCGAAAGCTGCAACTGCAATGCTCAGGCTCTTTGCCGATCCGGTCGGTTCCGGCGCTCTCGTGAAAACAGCACTTGCGGAGTACCACGAACAATTTTTCAAGGAGGAGGAGCTCCGCATTGCCGATTACCTCTTCGCGGCGTTGGAGCGCGCTCAAGGCAAGGCCGAGCGGGGCAGTGCAGTGGACCTGGTGGAGGAGCTCTCAGGCGGCCTCCGCCTTGAGAATGCAGCGGAGGCCAAAGGGCTCCTGCTCATTCCGTCTTTCTGGACCGGTCCGTTGGTGCTGTTCGAAATGCTGCCGGATGGAACCTGGGTCATTCTCTTCAGCGCGCGGCCGAGGGATGTCTCTCTCATTCCGGGTGATCCGGTGCCCGATGCCCTGACCCGTTCTCTTCAGGCCGTCTCCGATCAGACACGGCTCAGGATTCTGAAGCTGCTCTCGCAATCCCCCCGAACCCAGATTGAGATCGCTCGGGAACTGCGACTTCGGCCACCTACCATTACCCATCACCTGAAGATCCTCAGGCTGGCCAATCTCGTGAGACTCACCGAGAGCGCGGAAGGTGAGAAACGTTACGACGTGCGCGGTTCACGGCTCCGCGAGCTTGCCGATGATCTCCTGGCGTTCGTGGGTATCGAGTAGGCAGGACGAACGCACATCAGCACTCTCGAATCGGGCATCATTCACACGGGTGCGTTCGCGGTGGCGCGCACTCGGAGGTCTATCTGTGGTGATATGCCATGATGCCCCAAACCCAACAAGATGTAGCAATTCATTCGGTCTTCAGCAGAGCCTTGGCCTCTTGGATGTCAATCCGAGCCTCATGCCCGTGCTTCTCGCGCAGATGGAGTAGGTTTGCACCGTTGAGGAGAGTCAGCGGTTTGCCCTTTGCAAAAGCGTACGCGTCAGGCCCGTAGTCCGAAGTGGTAACGAGTATCCCCTTGGTCGCACCCTCGTTCACGGTCGTACCATATAGGTCCCTGACTGCTGAGACTCCGACTACGTTGGTGTATCGCTTTGCCTGAATCACGATCTTTCCACCGCGTATCGGG
>DAOWMR010000203.1 GCA_030642995.1 Spirochaetales bacterium | reverse complement strand
CTGGGACCAGAAAAAGGAGGGTGGAAGCGCGCTCTTTGAACACTTCCTCGGCGGTCTCCATGCGTTGTCCACGGAGCTGTTCCTGTTCTTTGCGCCCACCGTCAACTCCTATAAGCGATTCTGTGCCGATTCATTTGCGCCAACCCGGATCTCCTGGGGATATGACAACCGCACGACCGCTTACCGCGTAGTGGGGCATGATCAATCGTTCCGGATTGAAAATCGATTGCCGGGCGCCGACGTTAACCCCTATCTCGCGTACGCTGCGGTGCTCGCGGCGGGGATCTACGGAATTGAGCACGAGTTGACCGCGCCGCCGGCATTTGGCGGCAACGCGTACGAAGGTGGTCAGTTTGAGCGTGTGCCCGCAAGCCTCGGTGAAGCGGTCGACAAGCTCGACCGGTCCGATCGGGCGCGGGAGATCTTCGGCGACGATGTGATTGACCACTATGTGCTTCACGCCCGTCACGAAGAGCAGGCCTATCGCGATCAGGTTACCGTGTGGGAACTGAATCGATACTTCGCCCGGATCTGATCCGGGTGGCGCGATCCACTGCGGTGCACCGGGGTACTAATCGTCCCACATCTCGCTGACGATCGGGAGCATCTTTTCCGGCACATTGGTGATAATGCCCTGGAGGCCCATTCCAAGGTATCGTTGGAACATTTCCGGGTCATCTTCGGTCCACGTGATGAGCGGGTATCCGAGGAGGTTGTGCTTCCAGAAGACCAACCAGGTGTTCAGTCGATGCCGGTTAGGTTTCAACATGTGCGGCCGGCAGATGAATCGTCCGGCGCCCCTGTTCAGCCAGGTTGGGAACTTCGGGTGCTTCGTGTAGATCAGGGCTGTTTGGATTTCGGGATCGGTGCGTCGGATGGCCCGGAGCGAGTATGGATTGAATGACGACACGAGGCATCGGTCCTTCAATTCGCGTCGATGGATGACCTCGACGACCTTGCGCTCGATCTCAAAGCTCTTGCGGTTCCGATGCTTGATCTCAACGTCGTAGTAGACGCAATCCCCCAGGAGATCAATGACGTCGTCCAGGAGTGGCACTCGTTCGCCGGCGTGCTCCTCACCCTTCCACGAGCCGGCGTCCAGGCCGGAGATGGTCGCGTAGTCCGTTTCCGCGACGAGAGCGTCCAGTCCAGTAGTCCGCTTGAGATTGGCGTCGTGCATGACCACGAGCTCGCCGCTCTTACAGAGTTGCACGTCAAGTTCAACGCCCGGCACGCCGTGATCCAGAATCTTCTGGAACGCAGCGAGTGTGTTCTCCGGTGCGATTTTGGAGCAGCCCCGGTGTCCGAACAGGAGCGGGTAATCCGCAAATGCGAAGGGAAGTCGAGTATTCATCGTAGCATCGGGATATACGGCATGGATTGGTCAATGTCAAGCGGTCCGAGGCCAGGAGGTGTGTTTGTGAGTTTTCGGTTTTTGTGTCTGTTGCCTTCACTTTGGTGTTGTTGATTCCACCGGATCAGGTTTATCATATACATACTAATAACCAATATGGAGGTAGGTATGAAGAAGCCACTATTTGTCTTGCTTGTGTTTCTTGTCGTTGCGTCGTTCGGCTTTGCCACTGGGGCAACAGAAGAGGCGGGCCCGGAGAACACCGTTCTGAGGATCATTACCTGGTCCGGATACGCTCCCCAGGAATTGATCGACAAGTTCTATGAGGAGACGGGCTACGAGGTTGAAGTGACCCTGAGCAACAACGAGGAAATGATCTCAAAACTGCGGGCAACCCGTGGTGGCGGATTTGACCTTGCTCAGCCCTCACAGGACCGCATCTCGTCCGTCGTTGCGCAGTATGGGATCTACCAGCCAATCGACTACAGTCGAGTGGATGCGAGCCTCATTGACCCATCGCTGCTGGCGGCCGTCAAGGCGAACACCCTGGTGGACGGCGAATCCTACGCGGTTCCCCACGTGTACGGCACATCGGGCCTGATCGTCAACACAGCGCTCGCTCCCGACGTTACCGACTACACCGATCTTCTCGATCCCAAATACACAGGACGAGTCTCGTATCGGCTGAAGCGTCCCACCCTCATCGCGATGGGGTATGCATTCGGGTACGATCCGTTTGCTCTCTACGATGATCCGGATGCGTATCAGGACTTCCTCGACGACATCGAGGAAAAGCTGATCGCGGGCAAGCCGGTTGTTCAGAACTACTGGACGAACGGAGACCAGCTTCTGGAGGCGATGCGATCCGAAGAGGTCTGGGCCGCCATGGCATGGGAGCAGGCCGGTTGGAAGCTGCACGAAGAGAATGCAGACATCGACTACCTTGCACCCGCAAGCGGTGCACTCGCATGGGTGGACACCTTTGCAATTCCCGCGAAGTCCGAGAACCTGGATGCCGCGTATGCATGGATGAACTTCATGATGGAACCGGAGAACGCTGCCGTTTTCACCAATGCTGAGAAGTACGGCACCGCGTCAAAGGACGCAGTGCAGTTCCTGAATCCGGAAATCAAAGCCAACTTCGAGCGCGGCTTGCCGCCTGAAGTACTTGCCGAGATTCACTGGTATCCCACAGTTCCTCCAGGGCTGGAACAAATGGAAGGCCTGACTCTCGACAGAGTGAACGCATCCAACTAGGGTATTGGGCCGGCGGCGAGAGTCGCCGGCCTTTGCTTCTCCCGACATTCTCTGCAAACAGGTATAATACGCCATGCAAAATGCACTTTCGGTAGAGAACCTCACCAAGAAGTTTGGTGATTTTACCGCCGTCAACGGCGTGTCGTTTGATGTTGAGGACGGGAAGTTCTTTTCTATTCTCGGGCCTTCCGGTTGCGGGAAGACGACGCTTCTCCGAATGATCGCTGGTTTCTATGAACCCACTGCAGGGTTGGTAAAAATCCGCGACAAAGACATGACGGCGGTTGAACCAAACAAGCGGCCGGTGAACCTGGTGTTTCAGCATCTTGCCCTCTTCCCGATGATGAACGTTTACGAAAATATTGCGTTTGGTTTGAAGAGACGTCACGAACCTGACACTCAGATCAAGGAAAAGGTTGGGTCAATCCTCGAGCGGGTTGGATTGCCTGAGTACAGCAAGAAAAGAATTGACCAGCTCTCCGGCGGGCAGAAGCAGCGCATTGCAATTGCTCGCTGCCTGGTTCTGGAGCCAAGCGTTCTCTTGCTTGATGAGCCTCTTGGTGCGTTGGATGCAAAGCTGCGCGAACACATGAAAGTGGAGCTCAAGAAGCTCCAAACAATGGTCGGAACCACATTTGTGTACATCACCCACGACCAGTCCGAGGCGATGGTCATGAGCGATCATGTGGCGGTCATGAACGCGGGACAGTTTGAGCAGATTGGAACGCCGCAGGATCTGTATCACAGCCCCAACTCCTCCTTCGTTGCCCAGTTTGTCGGCAACAACAACAAGCTGTCGGCGAAGGTTCACAAGGATGAGAGCGGTACGTTCTTTGCTCGATATCTGGACGGCAGGGACTACAGAGTAGAAGGAGCAATTGATCTCTCCGAGGGTGACGAATACGACATGTTCATCCGACCGGAAGCCGTTCTGATCAACCCGACGAAATCAGAGACCATTCCGAACACCATGAACTGCGACGTGAAGGCAATCCTCTTCGATGGCGGGAACAGCCAGTTGCTGGTCATTCCTGAAGGGACCGATCAGGAACTCATCGTCGGGCTGCCGCAGAACAAGCAGTTTGACTACCTCAAGGCGAAAGACACCATCCAAATCGGGTGGAATCCCGGCACCGCCGTCTGCTTCCCTAAAACGGAGTTGAAGATCTATGACGAAGCATAGTTCCAGAAGGATCCGGTGGAGTTTCTTTGTCTTCTTCGTACCGGTTTTTCTCTGGCTCTTTCTTCTGATCGTGTTGCCGCAGATTGAGCTTCTACGAATGTCCTTCGTGGGCACGGATTTCTACGGTGAGTCCGGCTTCACGCTCAGCCACTACTGGGCATTCTTCTCCGAGCCCATTTACTGGCTGACCTTTGTTCGGACGGCCGGGTACGCGATCCTCGTCACCTTCATCGTCCTCCTCGTCGCCTTGCCGGTGTCGTTTTTCATTACGAAAGTCGCCAACCTCAAGGTAACCGGATTTCTCATGGTGCTGGTCATGGTGCCCTTCTGGGTCAGCGAACTGGTTCGCGTATACGGTTGGATGATACTCCTGCGCGAGAGCGGCGTGCTCAACAAATTCCTCGTTGCCATTGGTATCCTGGATCAGCCGGTGGAGATGCTCTACCGGGACTCCACCATGGTGATGGGTCTTGTCTACACAACCATGTTGTTCATGATCGTTCCCGTTGTCGGTGTAATGGAAAGTCTGGATGACTCGCTGATAGAAGCCGCGCACGATCTTGGTGCAAAGCGGCTCACGATTTGGCGGACCATTATCATTCCATACTGCATGCCGGGCATCATGTCCGGCAGCATCATCGTGTTCATGCTGGTGCTGGGGAGTTACCTCACCCCCAATCTCATGGGCGGGAAAAACTCAATCTGGTTCACCGAACAGATTTACAACCAGATGATCTACTACTTCAACTGGAACCAGGGCGCAGCCTTTGGCTTTCTGCTGCTCCTCCTGTCGTCACTGCTCATCTGGCTGGCCTTGAAGATCACCGGGCAGGACTGGAGGAAGGTAATCAAATGATCCGCACACTTCCCAACTCCCGCTCATACATCACCGCCTTCAGGGCATTCATTGTTCTCTACTTCGTCTTTCTCTTTGCTCCCCTGATCGTGACGATGATTCTTGCGTTCAATGATTCCATGTCCCCCGCACTACCGTGGAAAGGGTTCACGTTGGATTGGTTCTTCGGAGAGGGGCCCGAGAAGATTGGCATTTTCCACGATGATTCCAATCTGCGCAGTATCAGCACGTCGTTGAAGACGGCGCTCGCCGTGGCGACACTGGCAACCGTGTTCGGCACCCTCGCTGCGTTTCTCTTTGAGCAGGAGGACTTCAAGTTCAAGACTCTGCTCTATTTCCTGATGATTGCCCCGCTGGTCATCCCGGGAGTCATTCTGGGCATCTCCATTCTCCTCTTCGCGAATACTGTCGGGTTGTTCCTGGAGAACTCACTCGGGCTGGACGTGAGGTTGCTCTCACCGGGCTTCTGGCTGGTGGTCCTCGGACAATTCTCGTTCATCACGACGATCGTGACGCTGGTGGTCATTGCACGCCTGCGCAAGTTCGATCGGACTCTCGAGGAAGCCGCCCACAACCTCGGTGCGAATCGCTTCGAGGTCATCTGGTACATCACGCTCAAGTACCTTCAGCCTGCCATCATCGGCGGATTCGCCGTTGCTTTCCTCATGTCGTTTGAGAACTTCAACACCACCGTTTTTCTCGTTGGATCAAGGGCAACGCTCCCCATCAACCTCTACCTGCAGGTCCGGGACGGCTCCACTCCGGTAATCAACGCGATTTCGTTCCTGCTCATTGTCACAACCTCAACCCTTGCCGTGATCAACCTCTACGCGGGCAGGGCGCGGGAGAAGAAGCAGTAGCCGGGCACCCGGCGCAGGGACGAACATGCGTATCAGAATGCTTGGAACCGCCGCGAGCGAGGGCCGGCTCTCTTCTGTGACTGCCCGGCTTGCCGCCGGGCCCGCGAAGCACGCGGCAAGAACATGCGCACGAGGAGTTCTCTGCAGGTAGATGATCTCCTGAAAATCGATCTCCCGCCCGATACCCTACTGACCCGGCGACAAACTATCAGAATGCCGCATAGCTGATCGTCGGATCTTCGAAGTACTTTCTGATCCGTTCCGGTCGTTGCCTCAGCATT
>DAOWMR010000515.1 GCA_030642995.1 Spirochaetales bacterium | reverse complement strand
GGGCTCGGGGGGCTCTTTTCCGGATTCGGGCTTGTCTATCTGATCGGACGCGGTCGGCGTCCCACGCTGCCTCGGATTGTGCGAGTGCTTCACGATACGAGCGTGTAACCGTACACCTCGCAAAACGCATCAACAACCTGTTTCTTGACTCCATCAATGTCCGGTGCGGAACCGGTGAGCCGGGAGAGTGATGTTACACCGCGGTCGAGAATTCCGCACGGAATGATCCAATCAAAGTGCGACAGATCCGGCGCCACGTTGAAGGCAAATCCGTGCATGGTGATCGCACGCGTCACCGTAATTCCAATGGCGGTGATCTTTTTGTCGCCCACCCAGACCCCTCGATGTTCGTCGTCCCGATGCGCCGCAATGCCGTAGTGTCGATCTAGAAGCCGAATGAAGACTTCTTCCATGCGCTCGATGAACAGCCTGAGCTTCCGTTGATGCTGGTAGAGATTGATGATCGCGTATCCGACTATCTGTCCAGGTCCGTGGTAGGTAGCTTCGCCTCCCCGCGTGACGCGGTGAACTTCTGCACCGGCTGCCTGCAGGGTTTCAATTGGCACAAGGATATCCGAGTCCGAGGCTTTGCGTCCGAGGGTGATGACCGGCGGGTGTTCAACGAGGATGAGCGTATCAGGAATCTCCTCGTCCATCCGCCTCCGAACAAGTTCATGCTGTAGTTCCAGAGCGGGGCCGTACGCCATCCGGCCAACATCCCTGAGGTTCAGTTTCAGCTTCGCGCCATCGGTCACCATATCAAAGTAGGGATCACTCCGACGGCAGACAAGGCCGACGGTAGACCCGTGCCCATGGCGTTACGACTGCGTTGAATCCGCTGCGTCGAGGAAGGGTCTCGGAGTTGCCGATGATCAGGAACCCGCCGTCGGCAATGGATTCCCGAAACGTGCGAATTGCCAATTGGCGGGCCGCCGGAGCGAGGTAGGTGAGAACATTGCGACACAGGACGAGATCCGCTTCGTGGACAAGCGGTGAATCCAGAACGTTGTGCTCGACGAATGTAACCCGACGTCGTAGCTCATCGGACACGCGGAACGCTCCGTCGCCGTTTGAGCCGGAGCGCGATCGTAGGGAGGCGGGTAGGGCTCGGACACGGCTCGGCGAATAGGTCGCGACCCTGGCTATCTCCAGGGCTCGCCGGCTGATATCGGTTGCGGTGATGTGAAACTCCGTTGATTCGGGCAACGAATCGGCAAGGGTCATTGCCAGCGTGTACGGCTCCTCGCCGGTTGCGCAACCCGCCACCCATACCGAGATGGCCCGGTGGCGGGCATCTCGCCCGCGATAGAGCTCGGGGACGACAAAATCGGTGATGGCCTGGAGCTGTCCGGGATTGCGGAAAAAGCGGGAAAGGTTATTCGTCACGGCATCCGCGAGCCGGCTCAACTCGGCGTTGTCGTTTTCAATCCGACGCCGGTATACAACTGCCGAGTCAATCCCGCAATCTTCCATCCGGCCGGCCAGGGCGGAGTCCAGAAAGTGGTGGCGGTGTTCTTCGAACGCAAGACCGAATCGTTCAGTGAGGAAGTCCTTGAACACATCGCGCTCACGAGATGTGAAGAAATACACCAAGGTCTGCTCCAAACACCCGGTTTTTTGCCGCCGGCGTGCTACATTTTTACTACGATGGGCCAATATTGGACAGAGGTTGCCGTTCGGGGTGTGGTCATGGACCCGATGACCGGCGATCCAGCGATACTTCTACAAGATGACGCGGAGTCAGCCGTAATTACTATCCCTGCCGATCCGGGAGGAGCTGAATCCATCATCTGCGAGCTGGAAGGGATCCACCGCGATACTCCTCATTCCTTACTCTACCGTTTCTTCATCCGTCACGGCATCCGTGTC
>DAOWMR010000383.1 GCA_030642995.1 Spirochaetales bacterium | reverse complement strand
GACATGCTCACCGATTGGGTGGAACGCACGATCAGCGCCAAGATTGTCTTTCTCCTCCTCGTGAACCTCGCACTGCTCATAGCGGGGATGTTCATGGACATCTTCTCGGCGATTCTCGTTGTGGCGCCGTTGATTATCCCGCTCGGAGAAGTTTTTGGCGTGCATCCGGTCCACCTTGGGGTCATCTTTGTGGCGAACATGGGACTTGGGTTCATCACGCCGCCCGTGGGCATGAATCTCTTTCTTGCCTCGTATCGATTCAACACGCCGCTATCGAAGCTCTATCGTAACGTCGCGCCCTTCTTCATCGTGCAGCTGATCATTGTGCTCGTGATCACCTATGTGCCGTGGCTCAGCACGGTGTTCGTGGGCGGGTAGGGCCGGCTCTGTCTTTTACCGTTTGACACCCATGAAACCGCCGGATACCTTGGTTCCGTCATGAAAGTGGTCATTGCGGGGGCAGGCGCCGTCGGTCTTCAGATCGCAAAGCAGCTCATTGACGAGAAGAAAGACGTTGTTCTCATAGAGCAGGACGCTGAGCGGGCGCGACTTGCCGCGAACCGGCTGGACTGCCTGGTGATCAACAAACCGGGCAACAGTCTCGATGTTCTCCGGGAGGCCGGAATCGAGAATGCGGACTTCTTCATTGCGGTGACTGATTCCGATGAGGTGAATCTCATCTCCTGTGTTCTTGCGGGGGGTGAAAACTCCGCGCTGTTCAAGATCGCCCGGGTGCGGAACATCGACTATTCAAATACGCCAATTGCCGAAGAGGGATTTCTGGGAATCAATTTCGTCGTGAATCCGGAAGTAGTCGCGGCGGAGGCGATCATACGGACGATAGAACACGGTGCGATCAGTGACATCATGTTCTTCGAGCAATCGAAGGCTCAGATGCGCCACATCATGGTGGAGACGGGTTCGCCTTTTGCCGACCGTCAGCTGAGCGACATAGGCCATGCATTCGGTGTCACCTTCCTCGTTGCGATCATGCTGAGGGACAACAACTACATCATTCCTTCCGGTGAGACGGTGCTGCGGACGGGCGACATTCTCTATGTCGTGGCCACGGAGGAAAGCTTCGACGTCCTCTACGACAAGCTCGGTACGGAGAAGACGGATCTTCGACGGGTTGTGATTATCGGGGGGGGGAAGATCGGTGCAATGATCGCCGCCCATCTCCTGGGCGGGCGGAAGAAATCGCAAGGTCTCATCAAGAGGCTGATGAAGGCATTCTCGGAACAGCGCCGTCGGAACGTCAAGATCATAGATCGAAATTACATCCGGTGCAAAGAGCTCTCGGAGGAGTTGCCGGGAGCGCTCGTGATCAATGCGGACGTGTCCGACGAGGGCGTGTTTGAGGAAGAGCACTTCGCGAATTCCGATCTCATTATTTCGGTGACGGCAAATCAGGAGCTCAATCTGGTGACCGCCGTCTATGCAAAGACGCTGGGAATCAAGCGGTCGATCGCACTCGTCAGCAAGATCAACTACACCCGGATTGCATCTCAACTCGGCATTGACGTGCCGGTAAGTCTGAAGAACAGCGTGATCAACACTATTCTCAAACTTGTCCGGAAAGGGACCGTCCGTTCAGTTCACTCGATTTCCGAGGGTTCGCTTGAAGTAATGGAGATCTCGGTGGACGAGCACAGCGTGGCCTCGGGTAAGCGGATCAGTGACGTGCGGCTTCCCCAGGGTGCGCTCGTTGTCACTGTGCTCCGAGAGGATCGGACAATCATCCCCGACGGCGAGTACGTTCTCCAGGGAGGTGACCACATCATCATGATCGCCCGCACAGAGTTTATTGAGCGTATGCAGGCCCTGTTCACTGCGGTTTCATGAACGTCACACTCGTACTCAAGGTCACTGCCGTTCTCCTGCTCGTTGTTTCCGCGTTCATGCTCGCCCCGATCCTCGTTGCCGTTTACTACGCGGAACTCGATATGCTTTCGGCGTTCTTCCTGCCCATGCTCGGTGTCGGTATCGTGTGCGGGGGCTTCCTGCTGCTCACGCGCGGCCACAACGGCGAGCTCTCCACCCGATCCGGTTTTTTCCTCGTCACGCTCAGCTGGCTTTCGGCCGCCGCGATTGGTGCGATACCGTTTGTAATTTCACAGACCATCCCGAGCTATACCGACGCGTTCTTTGAAACAATGTCCGGGTTCACAACAACCGGGGCGACAATCCTTACCAACATAGAGGCGCTTCCCAAATCGATCCTCTTCTGGCGGTCGTTGACTCACTGGTTGGGCGGGATGGGGATTATTGTCCTCACGGTAGCCATTCTCCCGCTGCTCGGTGTGGGTGGGCTCCAGCTCATGAGGGCCGAGGCTCCCGGTCCTTCGGTTGATCGTCTAACGCCCAAGATAACGGAGACCGCCAAGATTCTCTGGTTGATCTATATCGGTCTCACTGTTCTGGAAACCACGCTTCTGATGTTCGGCGGGTTGAGTCTCTACGAGGCGCTCACTCACACGTTTGGCACGCTGGCAACCGGAGGATTCTCACCCAAAGCGGCGAGCGTCGGTCACTACACCAGCGCATACGTACATATTGTCGTCACCGTCTTCATGATGGGCGCCGGCATAAATTTTATCCTCTACTACCGCCTCCTGAAGGGCCAGTTCACCATTGTCCGACGGAACACCGAGGTGAAGGCATACCTCGGCATCTTTGCCGTTGCCTCGGTGATTATTGCGGTGTCGCTCTACGGGGAGACGTATGCGGGATTTGGAGAGAGCCTGCGATTCGCCGGCTTCCAGGCGGCAAGTATCCTCACCACAACCGGGTACGCCACCGCTGATTTCTCCACCTGGCCGCAGCTCGCACAGGTGGTGCTCTTTGTTCTGATGTTCATCGGTGGATCGGCCGGGTCCACCGGTGGTGGCATGAAAGTCATCCGGATCGTGACCTCGGTAAAGCAGGGTTTGAATGAAATGCGGTATCTTATTCATCCCCGTGGCGTCTTCGCGATCCGGCTCAATGGTGTCCCGGTCCGAAAGGACGTTGTCTACAACATCACCGGGCTTGTATTCCTGTACCTCTTCATGCTGTTGTTCACGGCACTCTTCGTTGCGACCGGTGGGCACAACATCCTGACGAGTATGTCGACCGCACTCGTAACGCTTGGAAACATCGGTCCCGGATTCGGTCGGATAGGGCCGTCGGAGAACTATGCGTTTTACCAGACGTACATCAAGTGGTATTTGTCGTTCATCATGATGGTTGGTCGACTTGAGGTATACACGGTACTCGTGCTT
>DAOWMR010000065.1 GCA_030642995.1 Spirochaetales bacterium | reverse complement strand
TTCGGTATTCAGCCGGCGAAGGCGGCTCATCCCCGTACTGCCCTTCTCTCCGTACTGGATCATTGAACGCCCAGTGTTTGACCTCTCCCTGTCCTCCCTGCATGACGAGACAGCTGACGTCATCGTAGGTCGCTGAATAATCGGCCATGTTGTCCGCCGTGAGGAAATGAAGATGCCCGTCCGGCATTCGGAGCGATGGCTCAATCCTGTCAAAACAGAGTTCCCGGTCGGCTCGGGCGAAGCTGAGAGGATGATCTGCCGGCATTGCCCGGCCGTCTTCGTACCACTCGTCCATGGCCCAGAAGTGCCCGTCCCTCACATCGATCTCAAGATCATTGATGATCCGGGCGACCAGCGGAAGTTGCTCGGTTGGGCCTATGGGCCCGCAAATACCCAGAGGTTTCGTGACCGACGATTGTTCCCAGGTACGAACGTACTCGAGCGCTTCGGCCAGATAGAACTCCTCGAGGGTGTCATACATGACGACGCTGAAACCGTCGCGGCCCAACTGTTCAATGTCATGGACCGTCAATGCCGCTGCGGATTCGAGAATCTCTGAATCAAGTGTCGTGTAATCCCACCAACCCTCGGCGACCAGGCTCGAATTCCTCAAATCGATCTCCTCAATCCGGCACTTCTCCGCTGAAATGCACGAACAATCGAATTTCAGTAACAGTACATTAGCCTACGAAGGATTGAGTGTCAAGAAAAACGGTAAAGATCGGGCCGGCAGGGCTGTTTTGGGCATTTAGGGTAACACTATTTAACAATAGTTGTCTTGTACGGATGAACGCTGTAGTATGCACGTGCAGTCCCGAAGGAGACAGATGAGGAAATTATCAATCGATAATGCCGTCAACGCATCACAGCAAAGCCAGATTAATCTCTCGCTGATCTTCAACTACCTCAGAGACTCCGGATCAACGAACCGATCTCGCATCGCAGAGGATTTGGGCTTGAGCATTCCTGCCGTATCGCGAAGTGTGGAGACACTCGAAGAATCCGGGCGCATAACCCGGCAGATTGATGACCAAGGAACGGCGCGCAAGGGAACCCCGGTCTACGCCGTCAATCCGCACTATGGATTCGTCCTGGCAGTTGATCTCCTGAGTATTCAGACGGAAGTCGCCGTGGTGGACTTCTCCGGGCAGATTCAGTGTCGGGAGAAGGGATTCAGACCGGAAGAATCGACCGACGTCGTGCGAGACCTGATCAAACTGATTGATTGCTGCGTCGAGAAGGCTGCAGCATCGTCCGAATCGACAAGGGGAAAAATCAAAGCGATCAGCCTCGGTGTTCCAGCCGTCGTTGATCGAAATACCGGAAAACTGATGCTTTCCTACTATGAGAAATACGAATCCATCGATTTCGCGGAGGTCCTCGGAACCCGCTACGGGATTCCGGTCTTCATGGAGAATATCAGTTCGCTATCCGCTCTCGGCGAGAAGAAGTACGGAGGGCGGCCCTCCAACGAAACTCTCGTGCTCATTGAAATTGGCAACGGAATCGGTTCGGGGATTCTCCTGGAAGGCTCGGTCTATCGGGGAAACGGCTTCGCCGGAGAAATTGGCTTCTCCCTCACCGAGAGTGAAAACGTGACCTTGCCCGGAAGAAAGACAGGCTTTCTTGAGAGAAGGGCATCCCTGTCGGCATTGAAACTCAACATACTCCACGAGCTCTCGTTCGGCGTTGAGTCCACGCTGACAGCCGTATACGAAGCCGACTTACCGTCCATTTCACCTCCTCTTATTTTTGAACACGCTCTGAACGGAGATGAACTCTGTTTGATGGCGATCTCAGCGATGGTACGCCAGATATCCACGGCACTTCATAACATGACGGTAATCATCAATCCCGAGGCCATCATCATCGGCGGCGACGTCTGCTCAATGCCGGGCGCCGAGGAGCTCCTCGTGGTTCCAATCAGAGAGCGGCTCAAGACCTCTCTCCCCTTTACGTCACCCGAGATTTCAATGTCTTCCCTGGGCTCAGAATCGGGAATACTGGGAGCGGCCACAATGGCGATTGACTCACTCCTGCTTGCTGAAAGCCCCTATCACCAGAAGACCTCTTCGTAGGAAACGTCTCTCGCCCATGGCACGACTGGAGTTGTCCCTGCTCCACGAGATTGGTCGGGTAAGAGATCCGGCGTCGGCGGTTCTCGGCGCACTTCGGCGCGATCTGGGTCTGCAAGTCGAGGAGAGCGGCTGGGCCAGGGCCGCCGAGATTGCCGATCATCTCACCTGGACCCGGGATCCGTTTGATCGGCTGATCACGGCTCACGCCATGGCATTCGGCGCCGTCCTCTGCACACGGGACGCCAGAATTCACGAGCACTACGCCGAGGCGTTCTGGAAGACTTAGGACAAAGGTTGCTAACTGCCGCGAAGAATGGGGATGGAAGCAACAGAAGGATTTCCGCTGTAGAGAGTTACACCAGACATTGGTTGTTCAAGGAGGAATGACGACAATGCAACCCCCTCAGTTCTGCCCAAACAGCGAGTGCAAAGCCCACCACGAACCGCCGCGATCGCGGTGGTGGGTACGTGACGGCTTCTACAGCAGCACCCTTCACCGCCGAATACAACGATTTCGCTGCAACCTGTGCGGCAGAGGCTTCAGCACCCAGACCTTCGACATCGACTACTACGCCAAACGCCGGGTGAACTACCCCAGGTTGGTTGGACTTGTCGGTAGCTGCTGTGGAGTACGGCAGATGGCTCGTTACCTCGGTGTAGGGTATGAGACAATCGGAAACAAGATCATGCGCTTTTCTCGACAAGCGCTGGCCGTGCAGACCGCAGTCATGGACGGACTGTCGATGCGAGAGGATGTGTGCGCAGACGGGCTCCAGAGCTATTGGATCAGCCAATACGTGCCGAACAACATTACCGTACTCGCCGGCAGTTGTAGTCGATTCATCTACGCGGCGACTGGATCGAGCCTTCGGCGAGCAGGACGGATGAGCGCTGCCCAGAAGCTGCAACGGGCCGTCCTGGAGCGCACTTTTCGCGCTGACCCGAAGGCGCTAACTCATGCGTTCGCAGAGATTTGCGACGTGGTCTGCCGAGCGGTCGAACCTTCTGCTCGACGGCTGACGGTGCTTGATACCGACGAGCATACCGCCTACAGACGAGCCGTCTCATCGCATGGGCCATGGTACCAGCTGAGCAGCGCCGGTCGCGTAGTACACCGCCAAACGGCCTCCGCTCTCCCTCGCACCGCCGCCAATCCCCTGGCGGCGATAAACACCATCGATCGACAGATTCGCATCGATTTGGCGGAACATGTGCGTGAGACCGTGCGCTTCGCCCGCAATCCAAACCGATCGATGGAACGCTTCTGGGTGTGGTGTTTCCACTACAATTACCACAAGCGTTATCGGATCAACCAGCCCACTGCTGACGCCACCTTGCACTACCAAGCCGCCGAGATCACAAAGCAGCGGGTCCACACGGCACAGAAGGACATCTGGCGCAGCCGGCGATTCCGAACTCGTACCGCTCTGTTCGGTTCACACCTGGTGCTCTGGCTACGAATGCTCGAACGCCCCTTCAGCCGCGGCTCTGATTACCTGCCGGGATACCTGGCTGCCTGACCCGACTGCCAATCGCCGCCCGTTATCCCCATTCTTCGCGGCAGTTCACAAAGGTTGAAAAGGCGGTACTTCAGGAACCAGGCATAGTCTGCGTCACCCGCGGCGATGACGACCACCAAACTTCGCGGGGCGTCCTTGTCCGCGTCACCTCAGATTTACCGCGCCTGTACCGTCGCGAATGAGGTACCCCACACCATTGAACAACGTGTCCAGGGTGCCATCGGGACTGAGCCGCCACGTCACCATGTCGTAGTTGTCTTCGTTATCGTCAGGCTTCAGACCGTCTCCGGTTATGAGGATGCGTCCGGCCGAGTCCAGCACCATGTCATTGCCTTTGCTTTCGCGACCGCCGGTGACGGTCTTGTGCCTGACGTATCCAACAAGGTTGAAAGTAGTGTCCGGCGCGCCGTCGGATCTGTACCGCCAGATTGTCATATCAGACTCACGTTCCTCTCCGTGGGTTTGGCCTGCCACGACAATCAGGCCATCCGGATCAAGAGCAATCGCTCTGCCAAAGCTATTGAAAGCTGCGTCTCCAGTGACGCATCCAACAGAATTGAACGACTTGTCGAGTTCGCCGCCGGGGAGGAACCTCCAGACGGCCATCTGATGGCGGAAGTCGTTCTCAACGTACCCAACCACTACAATCCTTCCGTGTCTGTCCATGGCAATATCAGATCCAGAGGCGTTCTCAACTGTCACGTAACCGACCGAATTGAAGCTCGTGTCCACCGTTCCATCGGGATGATACCGCCACACTCTCAGAGCGGAGCCGGTCCCGGTCTCGGTCGAGGCCCTAGTCATTATCCGGCCGACCACGAGGATCCTTCCACTAGAATCAAGCGCGATGCCCGCGACGAAGTCTCGACCCCAGCCGTCGTCCGCACTGTCGGCAACAACATACCCGGTCGAGGAAAATGAGGTGTCCAGTGTGCCGTCGGAATTGAATCTCCAGACGGTCACGTCGTGGTCCGAACCGTTGCAGGTTGCGCCGGCTACCAGGATCCTGCCGCCCGAGTCCAGGCAGAGGGCGCCGCCGCTGGCATCGTATTCCACAGAGGGATCGTACTGAGTCACATACCCGGTGGAGTTGAAGGTGGTGTCGAGCGTACCATCGTCATTGAATCGCCAGATGGCCATGGAATGACCGACGGCCCCGACCGCGACGATCCGGCCATCGGAATCAATGACCAACGAAGCGCCGGCCGAACCCGAACCTTCTCCACCGATACCGCTGGGAGCCGCCCGGCCGGTGGAGTTGAACATAGTGTCCGGGGTCCCATCCGGATTGAATCGCCAGACCGCCAGATGCATGCCTCCCGGAAACTCACTGGTGTGGACCGCACCAACAATGACGATTCTTTCCCTGGTATCAACGACAATGGCGTTGCCGAAATCCCGATCGTTCTGCGGATTGCCATAGGCGCCCGCGACCGCGGCAGATATCATCAGATACACCGCAGTTGCCACCGCTAACGGGCAGCGTTGCCCTCTTCGTTTTCGTCTCACCATACCGTTTGCCTCCGAGTCAGAGATAGTCCTGGACCGATGGAACGTCCGAAACGAATCACTGTTGCGTGGTCACCCACCGGTACCCGCCAACACTCTGAGCACGGTGCGGGAAGTCCGTCGAGCTACTCCGCAGGCGCGCCACCCGACAACGCCCTGCCCCAGACTCCCCCGCACGCCGAGGACCAGCGAGACGGATTTCCCGCGCCGCGCTCGGGAAATCAGCCTTTCATCTCAAACTTCATGCGCTCAATCACGTCGTTCTGGAGCTCGCGGTTCAACGGTGTGAAGAAGGCGCTGTATCCGGCAATTCGGACCATCAGGTCCCGGTGCTCCTCAGGGTTCTCCTGAGCATCAACGAGGGTCTCGTCATCCAGAACATTGAACTGAACGTGATACTGCATGTTCTTGAAGTGGGTCTTCACCAGTGCAAGCACACGGTTTCTGCCTTCCTCGTTGGTGAGGGTATTTGCACCCAGGCGCATATTGAAGATGGAGCCCTTCTGGAACCAGATGCTCGGTAGCTTTGCCTCGGAGTTTATGACGGCGGTTGGTCCGCTCTGCTCGGAACCGTTGGAGGGTGACACCCCGTTGTTCACCGCAGTGCCGGCCTTGCGCCCGTTGGGCAATGCCCCCACCGACTTCCCAAACGCAACATTGCCGGTCACCGAACTCAAGGAAAGCGCGAAATTGGCCGGGATGGGACCTTTCCCGTATCGAGAGCTCTTGAACTCTTTCTGATAGGTTGGGCCCAGGAACTCGTAAATCTCTACCGTCCATTTGTCGGCAACGTCGTCGTCATTACCGAACTTCGGCGCCTTGGTTATCAGCATTTGCCGAATCTCAGACCCTGCCGGGGAGGTCGTATCATCCTCGAAATTGGTCTGCATGGCGTGTACAAGTTGGTCCGGAGTAAGAATCTTCCTGTCGAAGAGGGCGTACTCAATGGCGGCAAAGGAGTCGCCCACGGAGACCGCCCCGGCCGTGGGCCCACCGTCGGCAGTGTACCGGGCCCCGCCCTCAATCAGGGACTTCCCGCGCTCAATACAGTCATGAACAAGGGAGGATCGCCACGCATTCTGATCGTGGAGGATGTGCATCTCATCGCTGATGTGTTCAACGACGACCTGAAGCCCCATGTAGTAGTGAAGCTGTCGCTTGTATGCCTTCATGATCTCTGCTGAACTCTTGAAGGTCGTGAGATCTCCGTCGCCGGGAAGAAGAGTGTATCCCGTGGCCGGGTCGGTCCCGTTGTTGAGGGTTATCTCAAAAACCTTCGCCAAGTTCAGCCAGGAACCTTTGGCGGCAAAGTCCCACTTCCCCGGAATGGTCGCTTCAATGCAACCAACCGGGGCCCAATTGTAGAGGTCCTCCTTGGCAATGCCCATGTTGTCCAGAATGCGCATAACCCCCGGGTCACCGTAGAGGGCGGGTTGCCCGCCCTTGTGCGCCTCCACGACCTCGAGCACGCGATGCATGAACTTGTCGGGGGTCCCTTCAAACCACTTCAATGAAACGGACGGCTTGGTGAGTCCCATTTCCGCCGTTACGTCCAACACCACGTGGGTGAGCTCGTTGACAGCATCCTTGCCGTCCGCAGTCTGTCCGCCGATGGCAAGGTTCTCGGCCAGATGGTAGCCGGGGAAGTACTCGCTGTCCGGCCAGGACCGGAGCTTGTTGATCTCGTTGGCTTTGATGAAGAATGACTCCACCAACTCCAGCCCGGTTTCGCGCGTCAACACACCGGAATCGATGTCATGCTTGTAGTAGGGCCAGAGATACTGATCAAACCGCCCCAGCGAGATCGCGTGGCCGTTCGTCTCAATCTGAAGAATGAGCTGAATGAACCAGGTTGTCTGGATTGCCTGCCAGAAGGTCTCCGCCGGGTTCGCTGGAACCTGTCGACAGTTGGCGGACATCTGCAGGAGTTCCTTCTTCCGGCCGGGATCGTCGGTGTCCTCGGCGAGCTCCGCGAGATGGTCGGCAAACCGCCGGGCGTAGTTGATCACGGCTCGGTTGGATGTGACCACGGCCTGGAGAAACCAGTACTGGGAGATGGTGCCTGGTTCGGTGAGGTCCAGTTCCTTCAAACGCTTCTCCGCCCGGGCAATGACATGGTTGAGCCCGTGTTTCAGCACCATTTCGTGATCGGGAAGAACGTTACCGAGACCAGCCGCGGCACACCACGTGTCGTCAATGGCGTTCAGTTCCCACGCGACCCGTGCCTCTTCGGGGAGTTGGCTCCAGGTATTGCTGATGAGGGTTTTGTTCTGCCAGTAATCGATGGTCTCGAGGATCTGCTGCTTCGCCTCTTCGGTGTAGGTGAATTGATCACAAGGACGCTGGGCGAAGTGATAGGGCTCACCTTTGAACTCGCTGACGATCCAGTCGGTGGAGTATTCCGGGAAGACCGGGGCGGCCCGGACCGAACTCGCCTGATTCCCGACAAGAAGTTCGCCGTCTCGAACAAAAATGGTCATGGAGTCCAGAACATCGTAGAACGACTGTGCGCGTCGTTTGACGATTGGCTGACCTTCGCTCTTCTTCATCGACTCAGTGAATATCACGGCCCGTTCCGGACAAATTCCCGGAAAATTCTCAAAGAGCCCATTTCTCAGTTGTTCGATTCTCGTATTCACCTGCGTCCCCTTCTCTGAAATCGGTTTCAGTCGATCTCCAGAATACCATGGAATCCGACAACTTTCAAACCTTTTCGAGGCCGTCCTGGACTTCGTTGACAGGCGCCGTGTGGGGCTGTAGGATTCTGAGAGTTGAAATCGATTTCAGATCGGAAGGTTGTTAGGTGGTTCGATACACCATTTCTGAGATAGCAAAGCTTTGCGGGACCTCGCCTGCCACGGTTTCGCGGGTCCTCAACAACCCGGGCCTGGTGGCGGAGCCTCTCCGGGATCGCATCAGAAAGAAAATGGAGGAGGTTGGATACAAGCCGAATCCGTTTGCCTCCCGTCTCAGCTCCCAATCCCGATGGGGGCTCGCACTCTTTGTGTTTGACATTCTCAACCCGTTCTTTGCCCTGATTGTTCGGAAGATCGGCCACCTGGCCATGGAGCAGCGGATCCCCCTGACCGTGTGCGACACTGAAAACAACGAGGAGAAGGAGCGGATCTACCTGGACTATCTCCTGGACAATAAGATCGCCGGGATCATCTTTGCGGAAGGTATCTCCATACCCACCATTGAGCGGGCACAGCAGCAGACGGAAACGGTTCTGATCGATCGTCACTACAGGGAAGGCCTCATTTCCGAAGTGACGAGCGACAACTACATGGGCGGGCGACAGGCTACCGAGTACCTCCTGCAGCTCAATCACCGCAACATCGGCTTCATCGGTGGACCGAGCAATTGGTCCTCTGCCGAGGAACGACTACGCGGGTACCGGGAAACGCTGGAGGAAAACGAGATCCCGTTCCGGAAAGAGATGGTGTTCCCGGGGGACTTGCGGTTTGAGTCCGGTGTCCGCGCACTCGAATACTTCCTGACCCTTCCCGAGTGGCCGTCCGCCATCTTCAGCGCCAACGACCAGATGGCGTTTGGCGTGTTGAGCAAGGCAAACAGTCTGAACATCTCCATCCCTGAAGACCTGTCATTGATCGGTTTCGACGACATCCCTGTCTACAATCTCTACACCACGATATTGACCGCTGTTCGGCAGGATATAGACGCTCTCTGTACCACCGCCTTTGAGATCATGCTCTCCAAGCTCAACGGCGAGAGCGCGGGATTCGAAGACGGATCTGAAGAGAGTCGGACCGTCATCCCTACCACGCTGAAAATCGGGGAGACCTGCAGCAAGTACACCGGTTCACCAGCCCGACGGGTACAGAGAAACGGCTGATGAGCCCAGGCGCTACTGTCTTTGACATAGAGAGATACGCGGTGGAGGACGGACCCGGGATTCGCACCGTTGTCTTCTTCAAAGGCTGCAATCTGCATTGCACGTGGTGCCAGAATCCCGAATCTCACGGCATGAAGCCGCAGGTGATGTACTATCGTGATCAATGCGCCTCCTGTGGAAAGTGCGTAATCGCCTGTCCGGTCGGCGCGGTGCGGGATTCCCCGCCTGACGGGTTCCTCACCGACCACGCGCGGTGCACGCTCTGCGGAGCGTGTGTGGACGCCTGTTTTTACAGCGCGCGGAAAATTGTCGGCCGGCAGATGACCGTCGGGGCCATCATGGATGAGATCCTCAAGGATCGCGCCTTCTACGAAAGCTCGGCCGGCGGGGTGACCTTCTCCGGCGGGGAGCCGTTGCTCCAGGCGGAGGCCGTCCTGGAACTGGCCAAACGATGCAGGGCGGAGAGCATCCATACGGCCCTGGAAACAGCCGGCTTCATCCGATGGGAACACATTGAGAGACTCCTCCCCTGGCTGGATCTCCTCTACTTCGACTTCAAGCATATCGATTCGGAGACGCACCACCGGCTCACCGGCGTTCCCAACGAGCTGATCCTGGAGAACATCCGCAAGGCCGCGGAGGCTTTTGAAAACCTGGTTGTCCGAATTCCGGTGGTTCCGAGCGTCAACGCAGATATGGAGACCCTCTCTCGAATGTTCTCCTTTCTCGTTGACCAGACAAGAGTTCGGACGGTAGAACTCCTGCCGTTCCATCGGCTCGGGGGCGGCAAGTACGCCGGCCTCGGGATGGAATACGCCTTTGAGACCGTAGCCAACCTGAGCAAAGAGGATTGCCTGCCCTTTGCAGAGGCCGGCCGCCGTCTCGGGCTTGCGGTCGGTGTGGGCGCGCAAGGCGCATGAAAGGGCTGGAGCTCGCCCGGCGATTCTACGAGGAAGCCGTGCTACCGGCATTCTCTCGAGAAGCTCCCGATGAGCTGGACTCCATGGCCTTTGGACTGGTAGGCCCGGGCTCGGAGTGCTACGGATTTGACGATGAGTTCTCCCGGGACC
>DAOWMR010000222.1 GCA_030642995.1 Spirochaetales bacterium | reverse complement strand
GGGTCAGGACTCTCGATACTCTGGGTCTTTACTATGGTAGCTCGCTACGTCCCGCTGCGGAGCCGCAGATTCATTCGCTGGATTCTCGTTCCCCTTGCGATAACCCTGGTCCTTGCGACCGTGGCGCTCTTGGTCGTGCAAATCGTGGTCGTTCCAGATGTCATTGCCCGGGTGGAAGACGGGCTTGCCGATCTCTGCCAATGCGAGTTTCGGGCGGATAGGGCCCGGTACGTTCCGCTGCGCGGGATTGTGCTGCGTGGAGTGGTGTTGGACGGAGCGTCCGCAATTGAGCTCCATCTGGCCCGGCTGCGCGTCAAAGTTCCGCTTACCCTGATTCGGCGTCGTCGGGACCTGCCAAATCCAGCAGTGCCGGATCTCAAGCCGTGGAATGCAACCTCTGTGCTCTGGTCGATCCTCGCAGACGCCGACGCGATAGGGGTGTTGCCTCGCAAAGTCATCATGGATGACGTGTCAATCGTGGTACCGGCATGGAACGGCTCTTCCGTCGCCCTCACGACGGAACGCGTGGAAATGCTCCACGATTCGCGCAACGCAACGGTGTCCATCACCGACGCCGGTTCGTCGGAAGCAACGCTGGCCACCAACATTCAGATTGGGTACGGGCAGAAAAATCTCTCGGGGGTGTTGGAAATCCACGCCCTGCCGCTTGCGTTTGATCCGATCACCACCGGTGAGTTCCGCGGTTCTCTCTCTTTCCGATCGGGTGACGAGGATCAGTTCAATCTGGCCGGCAATGTAGAGTTTCATGACGTCACGCTCGAGCTTCTCACAATCGCTCTTGACCCGATCCCCAATCTCGATATTCGGTACGACTTCGCGGCGACATTCAATCCACACACGCCGTTGGCGCCACAGTACCGGCAGTATCCCGTGTTTCCGCCCCCTGAGTTCCCAAAAGGTGAGCTGATCTTCAGTACGGGGGACCTGCAAGTCAACCAGATCCGGCTGAGCGTGGTCCCGATCCTCCGCGGGTTCTTCCGGGGCCCCGGCTTCCTCCAGGCGACAGTTCACCTCCCGGAGACACCGGTGCAAGAAATCCTGGACAGCATTCCGCCTGCCATCAGCGGGAAGCTCGCGGATACCACAGCAACCGGCACGCTCGCGTGGGACCTTGATCTCCAAGTCCCGTTGGACGCCATCTCAGAGTTGGAATGGACCGCGGATACCGTGCTTTCAGACTTCGCCGTCCAACAGATCCATCCATCCGTCAACGTCTACAATGTGAATGCCGATTTCATCCACACCATCGATAGCGGGAGCGTGGACTACCGTCGGACAATCAGAGTCCCGCCTGCACGGCCGGCGAGCATGGAGTGGATGCTCTTGCATTCCGAACACACGGTGCGTCAGATAAACCGAATCAGGGCTCAGATCCAAAGCACTGCGACCGCGCGGCCACCGGTGACTGAAACGTCCGCGGCAGAAGCGGGGCCGATCCCGGATCCCGAATATCGATACACCTACGTGGATGACCTCTCGCCATGGATCATCAGGGCGGTACTCACCGCGGAGGATGGAGACTTTTTCTTTCATGGCGGGGTCAACTGGGTTACCGTGGCTGATGCGATTGAGCGGAACATCCAGGCCGGGGAGATTCTCTACGGGGCAAGCACCATCAGCATGCAGCTTGTGAAGATGCTTTTCCTTGACCAGGAGCGGGTATTCTCACGAAAATTCCAGGAATTATTCCTGGTCTATCTGATGGAACACCAGGTTCCCGTCTCCAAGGAACGGATACTGGAACTCTATCTCAATGTTGCCGAGTTCGGCCCCGGGGTTTCCGGGATCTATGACGCCTCTCGCTACTACTTTGACAAAGACCCGCGAAACCTGAGTGCGGGGGAGGCCACATGGCTGGCCAGCATCCTGCCGTCGCCCAAGACCTATCACCAGCACTTCGAAGACGGATGGATAAATGACGATTGGTTCGCCCGGATGATCGGTCTCTACGACATCATGCTGGAGCGCGGGCGAATGACTCCCGAGGAATACGCCGAAGCCGCGGGGCAACGCCCGCAGTTTGCCATGCATCCGTGAGTGAGGTCACGGCGAGTGAGAGAATAGCAGCATCGGTGGGCGCAGGCGAGCATGGGACTGGACAGACTACACAAGAGACGAATACAAGTAACGGCACGTTTCGCCAACGCCTGTAGCACGCTCTGCTGCCGCAGCGCGGGTGCACGATCCTCAGCACATATTCATGAAACAAACGAATTCATTGAAACACAGCAATAATTCCGATAGCGTGGTAACACCAAAAGACGTCGCTCGCGAAGCGGCGTCTCAATCATGACGGTGTCGAGAGTCATTAACAACAAGGAGTATATGGCGTCAGAAACGCGGCGGCGGGTTCAGGAAATTCCTCTGGTTCTGGTTGACCGGAATATCGAAGACACAGATATCGTACGGGTCGCGCTTGATAACAAGACAGGGGCATTCGGGGCCGCAAGACGTCCCGAACAGCTATCTCCGTCACGAAGGATATGTGGCGGCTCTCAAGGAGTTTCATCACGATGAAGAAGCAATCGTTCACTGCTACCTTTGGAACGGAGAAACCTATTGTAGGAATGGTTCATCTCCCGCCGTTGCCGGGAAGTCCCGAGTATGATCAAGACGGCGGTATTGCGAAGATCCTGGAACGGGCGACGGAAGATGCGCGTCGCCTGGAAGCAGGAGGGATTGACGCCCTCCAGATCGAGAATCAATTTGACAAGCCGTTCCTTCTTCCGGAAGACATCGGTCACGAAGTGATCTCCATTGTTACCGCCGCTGCTATGGAGGTGACCAGAGTCACGAGCCTTCCGATGGGAATCAACATCCATCTCAACGGAGCAAACCAGGCTCTTGCCGTCGCCCTGGCGGTAGGCGCCCGCTGGATCCGCATATTTTCACTCGCGAATTCGTACATCTCCACGTCGGGATACGTTCAAGCGGCGGGGCCAAAGCTCTTGCGGTACCGGAGAGCAATTGACGCCGAGCACATCCTCATCCTTGGTGATTTTCACGTAAAACACGGAAGTCACGCTCTGATAGCCGATCGCCCCCTGGTGGAACAGGCGCTCGACGCCGAAGAAGCAGGCGCCGATGTTGTCGTTTCAACGGGGTTCAAGACTGGTGTGCCACCCGATGCAGAAAGCATAAAGGCGGTTCGGTCCAGCGTGAGCGTGCCGGTCTTTCTGGGATCAGGCCTCTCAAGAGAAAACGCGGAATCTCTTCTGCCGGTTATTGACGGCGCGATTGTAGGCAGCACGTTCAAAGAAGAGGGGATAATTACCAGACCGGTTGATACGGATCGGGTGAAGAAATTCATGGAGACTGTTCGGAACATTCGGGGTCATTGAACTTCCTGGGCGGATCAGACATCCCTACCGGAACGCAACGCCGCAGACAAGAATGACATTCGTGAATGGGGAGAACTCTCCGGTACGAATCTGGACGGCCATCTGCTCGTCCTTCATGGCTGAATACAACACCTGCTGCTTCAGATCCGCGTGGGACACGACGGTTTCACGCAGATTGGGCAATTTCCCACGGATTGCTTCAAGGAGCTGTGGCTGTCGGTCAACCGTTTCCCGAGCCACAATGATTTCCTCCACCACCAGTTCATCCAACAGCGGGAGTACTACATCAAGTACCTTCGGCATGTTCGGGACTACCGACACATCGATCACTCTGGTCCGTTCATGCGTCGCAAGAGGGAACCCGCGATCGGTAACGGCAATCATGTCTCGATGGCCGGCCTTTCCAATGACATCCAGAATTTGAGGGTTGAGGATTCCTTTCTTCTTCATCTGACAGATTCCATCCGAACCCGAGAGTACAATCGATTACGCATTCCCGCAACACAATTCCGAGCGAACAAAGGAGAGCGAGATGTTCACGGACATCCGGAACCACGTGGACACCGAGATACAAATCGCTGACTATGGTGGTGTCCGGTGCCTCTGCAACGGCACGAAAGAAGGAGTACGTCATGCCCAAGACAGTCATCATTGGAGCCGGTAGTTTGGTGTTCTCAAGCCGCCTGACCGCGGACATTCTCACCTATCCTGCCCTGCGGGATTCTCACATTGCCCTGGTGGATACTGATACCGAGCGTCTGGAATTCGCGGAGAAGATTGCTCGGAGGATCATCTCCGAAGGTGGCTACACGGGCGCCCGCGTCACCGCGCACACGGATCGCCGAGAAGCGCTTCAGAACACCGACTACGTGATTATCAGCATTCTTGTCGGCGGCTATGACGCTATTGAGAGTGAGATTGATATCCCAATGAAGTACGGGATAGACCAGTGCATTGGGGACACGCTCACTCCGGGAGGCATCATGCGGTGCCTGCGTACCCTTCCGGTGCTGGAGGAGATAGTGCATGACATCATGGAGATCTGCCCCGCAGCGTGGGTCCTGAACTACACCAACCCCATGTCCATGCTCACCTGGGGGATGCTGGACGCGGGGCCCGATATTCGCCTGGTAGGTTTGTGTCACTCCGTCCAGGGAGGAGCGGAAGAGTGGGCTGCGAGACTGCAGGTCCCACCGGACGAGGTGAACTACATCTGCGCCGGCATCAATCACGAGGCCTTCTATCTCCGGTTTGAACACAATGGCGAGGATCTCCTTCCACGAATACGTGAGCTGGCGCTCAAACCGGAGATCTGGAAGGGAGACACTGCCCGCATGGAGTACCTGAAGCACTTCGGCTACCCGGTGACCGAGTCCAGCGGTCACGTGAGTGAGTACAACCCGTGGTTCCGCAAGGACGCCGAAACTGTTGCCCGGTACTGTGACAACAGCGAGTCAACCTGGAATGGCGGCCATGCGTTCATCAAGCATCTCTACAACAGGCCGGACTGGCGGGAGACCATGCGGAAAATGGCGGAATGGGAGACGCCGGTGGCGCTGGAACGCAGCAAGGAGTACGGGTCGCAAATAGTTAATGCTCTGGAATCCGGAGAGCCCACGGTCGTGTACGGCAACGTACGAAACGACGGCGCCATACCCAATCTACCGGTCGACTGCGTGGTGGAGGTCCCGTGTCTGGTTGACAGGAATGGTCTCCAGCCAACGGCGGTTGGGCCGCTCCCCTCTCACCTGGCCGCGATCAACAAGAAACAGGTAGAGGTCCAGCGGCTTGCGGTTGAAGCGGTGCAGCAACGCGACCCGGAGCGTGTATTTCAGGCCATGGCAATGGACCCGCTCACCGGAATGTCATGCACCCTGGACCAGATCCGGGCAATGACGAGGGAACTCATGGAAGCACACGCTGAGTGGATTCCGGTCATGAACGGCGGGTTGCCCGGGGATCAACCCCTCATGTATACCAGGGATGCGAAATGGGTTGAGAAGCACATTGACCCGTGGGAGGCGAACCGGCAGTAGGTGATGATTCTGCAATCACGTCCGGATAGTGTTCTATGGCGCCTGAATGCGATCCTCAATATGTGTTTGGAAGCAGGC
>DAOWMR010000172.1 GCA_030642995.1 Spirochaetales bacterium | reverse complement strand
GTCCGACCATACACCAGGCGTAGCAAAACAGGACCTCGCTTCTCCGGACAGCTTCACCGCCAACCAGATCCACTGCCGCGTGTACGCAGTCATTCGTGAGGCGGCCGAGCGCCTCTCGCAGCGCAATGGATGGAAACGGCATGTTCCGTGGCTTGTTTCTTCTCTTGGAGAGGCTCTCAACATTGCGCATGCTTTTGTGTACAAGAACTACCCGGACGAGGACGATGTCCTCACTGCGGTCCGGCTCTATCGCTGGTCCAACCCGCTGCATCGAACGATAGAGCATCTGTCCGAGCCTCGCGTGTCTCGTTATGAGGGAATCTACCTGGAGTACCTTCACGACGAGCTGTCTGAGCGTCGGTCCGTGCTCTGCACCATCCGTAACCCGTTGCCCCCGCTTCGAGAATACATGGAGAGCAATGGGGTTGATCGGATCGTCACCGTGCCTATTTTTGCGGGTGTCGGGTGGTGGGGATTTCTCGGTATCGAGGATTGGGCGGTGGTCCCGAGCCGAAGGACCGAGCCCATCGTCATAACAGCAATCAATGACATTCTGCGAACGATGGCGACCGTGATGGGCGAAGCCGTCCGTGGCGCCGGTCTGGACCAGGCGCTTCGGTGGTCCGAGCGGTTGCAGCGGGTCCAGCGGGACATTGCGTTGACGGTCACCCGAGGGTCTGATCGGCGCGAAGCTTTGAACGAACTGCTGACTCTCATTTGCGAGCTTGGCGAATTTGACGCGGCAGCAATCGATATTGAGGCTGATGGCCTAGTGAGGATTGCATCGGTCGGTGACACACCGTCGGGCGGCGTCGATGGGTGGTGCGACAGTTGCCGCCCTTCCTTCCCGGCGACCGGCAAGGGTGTCGTACCGATCTACGGGGACTCGACGATGCTGGAGTTTTGCGAGCACGACTGTCCGGTGCACTCGTCAGGGTTCCACTCCTATGCCGTTGTTCCGATCGTGTATGAGGGGAGCTCTGCGGCGACGCTTTCTCTGTTTTCTTCCCGTCGGAGTACCGTTCCGACGGCAGTGCGCAGGAGTATTGAGGCCATTGGAACCGAAATTGGGATGATCATCGCCACGGTGCGAGCCGGAACACTGGACCGGCACGTTTGACCGAACTCTCACGGCCCGGGATGGCAGCTCTGACCTTGCGAACCAAATCACTCAGCTTGACACTCATTTTTCACCGTGATACCGTTCGCGTCAATTTACGGAGGAACCATGAGACGCTGCTTTCTCTATCCAGGTCAGGGCGCGCAATTCCCAGGGATGGGAAAGGATCTCTACGACAAACACCCCGAGGCCAAAGAACTCTTTGACACGGCGACGGCTGCTGCCGGTTTTGATGTTGCCGAGCTGGTCTTTTCCGGTTCTGAAGACGACCTCAAGGCAACCGATCGGTCGCAGGTAGCAATTACCACCGTGAATCTTGCGGCGCGGCGGGTGCTCCTGGGCCGCGGTATTGAATCCGCCGGCGCGGCAGGATTCAGTCTGGGAGAGTACGCAGCGCTGGTCGATTCAGGAATTTTGTCCGAGAACGATGCGCTCCAGCTTGTCACGCTCCGCGGTCAGATCATGGAGCGTGTCAGCCGATCGTTGGACTCCGATGGTGGAGCTGCCGGCATGGCCGCTGTGATCGGAATGGGTTCGGACGCAATAGTCGCATGTCTGAACGACGCGGGAGTAGCGGGCGCATATCTTGCGAATCTCAACAGCCCGGTTCAGACGGTGCTGAGCGGTACCGCGGCCGGTCTTGAGCAAGCCGCCGTCGCTCTGAAAGAGTGCGGCGCCCGGCGCGTCATCGTGCTGAAAGTTTCCGGGCCATTCCACTCGCCGCTTATGCAGGTCGCCAAGGACGACTTTTCCAAGGAACTCGCCGGATTCGAATTCAGAGATCCACAGAAGCCGGTTTACGCGAATGTCACGGGCAGGGCCATCGGCAGTGGAGAGGAATCCCGCCGCCTCTGTGCCGAGCAGCTCGTGGCTGCGGTGCGCTGGGTAGACGAGGAGAGCGTAATCCTGGCCGACGGCTATGACGAACTCCTGGAGGTCGGACCCGGTGAGGTGCTCGGCGGCCTCTGGAAGGCGTTCATCAAGGGTCGGGAGGAAATCACGCTTCAGTCCCTGCCGGCCGGGAAGTTGGATCAGATCGCAGCCATGGAATAGAGAGAGGAGAGGAGTAAGGTATGTTGCTTGAGGGGAAAAAAGCTCTGGTAACCGGAGGATCCCGCGGTATTGGCCGTGGGATTGTGCTTGCCTTCCTGAAGGAAGGGGCGTCCGTCTGGTACGTGGACCTCGCCGAGGGTGATTCGCTCGCCGAGTACACCGAAATTGCTTCTGCAAATGGAGCAAAGGTCTCGTTCAAGGAATGCAATGTTGCCAGTGAGGGGTCGGTCGGGACGGCCATCGGGGAGATCCTCTCGGAGAGCGATGGACTGGACGTTCTGGTCAACAACGCGGGAATCACCCGTGACAATCTGCTCTTCAGAATGAGCACGCAGGAATGGAACGATGTCCTGTCGGTCAATCTGACGAGCGCGTTCCTGATTTCAAAGCTGGTGTTGCGCCAGATGGCCAAGCAGCGAAGCGGATCCGTGATCAACGTGGCAAGCATTGTCGGTATGATCGGCAACGGCGGACAGACCAACTACTCGGCCTCCAAGGCGGGGTTGATTGGGTTTACCAAGAGCTCATCTCGCGAGGTTGCCGCTCGGAATGTTCGCGTCAACGCCGTCGCGCCCGGATTCATCAACACCAAGATGACGGAGGCGCTGAATGAAGAACAGCAGAAGGCACTGACGCAACAGATACCAATGGGACGGATCGGCGAACCCGAAGAGGTGGCAAAGGTCGTACTCTTCCTCGCATCCGATCTGGCATCATATCTTACTGGGCAGGTGATTCAGATCACCGGCGGATTGGGGATGTAGTATGAGTAAACGAGTTGTCATCACCGGCATGGGAACGGTTAATTCGATTGGAAACACCGTTCCGGATTTCTGGAAGTCAATGACCGAAGGCAAGAGCGGCATCGACCAGATCACGAGGTTTGACGCGTCTGAGTACCCGGCCACCATCGCGGCTGAGGTCAAAGACTTTGACGTGCGTGACTACCTCGATAGGCGCGAAGCCCGGAAGATGGAACCGTTCTCCCACTATGCTGTAGCGGCCTCCATTCAGGCAATGAATGAGGCCGGTCTCAGCGCCGGCGACTATGACCCTGAGATGACCGGCGTGGTCCTCGGGGTTGGTATTGGAGGATTCCAGACCCTTGAGGCGGCCTACGAAATGATCTTCACGAAGGGGCCCGATCGGGTGCCGCCCATGACGGTTCCTAAGTTCATCTCAAACATCGGCCCGGGCAACGTTGCGATCACCCACAACGCCCAGGGGGTTTGTTCGGCCATCACCACCGCGTGCGCTTCCGCCACCGACGCAATCGGTGCTTCTTATCGATTCATCAAGGACGGCATCACCGACGTCATGATCACCGGTGGAGTTGAAGCGTGCGTCAGCAGACTTGGTATCATGGGATTCTGTGTCATTCAGGCTCTGAGCACCAAGTACAACGACCGCCCGACCGAGTCGTCGCGACCATTCGACAAGGACAGGGATGGTTTTGTCATCGGTGAAGGAGCCGGGATCCTCGTTCTCGAGAGCCTCGAACATGCGCAGGCCCGAGGCGCCAAGATTCTTGCCGAGGTTGCGGGGAACGGCATCGCCTGTGATGCGTTGAACCTGACCGCGCCGCACCCCGAGGGCCGCGGAGCCGTTCAGGCCATGAAGATGGCGTTGCGCGATGCCGGGTTGTCCCCCGAGGACGTTGACTATGTGAACGCCCACGGGACGAGCACGCCGCTCAACGATCCGTTTGAGACCAGGGCGATCAAGACCGTCTTTGGTGACCATGCGTACAAGCTCAAGATCTCTTCTACCAAATCAATGCACGCTCACTGCATTGGCGCGGCGGGAGGGATTGAAGCGATTGCATCGGTGAAGGCGATAAACGAAAGTTTCGTGCCACCCACGATTAACCACAACGAACCGGATCCCGAGTGCGACCTTGACTATGTCCCGAATGTCGGACAGAAGATGGAAGTGAATGTTGCGATGTCCAACAGCTTCGGGTTTGGCGGGCACAACGGCGTGCTCGTGCTCAAGAAGTTCAAAGCGTAGGGCGCCGAGGCGGAATCCACGTCGCCAGAGATGTTCGGCGGGTCCGCTCCTGGACGCTGTGGCCGCGGCTTTTGAATCTCCTCGAAATCGGCTATAACGGACTGGTGGTCGCGGACGAAGTCATCACCACCGGGGAGCTCTGGCCGCTCGTGGGCACCGATCGCGTACGCCTCATCGACGCGCGTGAGCCCGAGACGTACCGCGAGGGACACATCCCGGGTGCAGTGAACCTCCACCCATCGGCCCTCGAGCACACGGCGATTCACGACCATGGGGAGGAAGTGGATCATCAGCTTCGCCCGGCTTCCGAGGTCGTGACCTATTTGCGCGCTGCCGGTGTCCGCAACGACGTTCCCGTCTGCGTTTACGATGACGGGGGAGGATATCTCGCCGCCCGGGTGTGGTGGGTGCTGGATTATCTCGGTCACCCTCGGCGCCGTCTGCTCGACGGCGGGTTCTTTGCCTGGACTGCGGCCGGTGGCTCACTCAGCGTCGATGCCGTGCCGATGTCGGACGGCAGTTTCACCCAGCGACCGAGTCTCCCGCGACGCTTGGAATTTTCCGGCATCATTGCGAACATGGGCGATCCACGAATGGTGCTCTGCAACACCCTTCCCGTGAACGCGTTTCGCGCCGAGTCGATTCCCGGAAGCATCAATATTCCCTACACCGACACCTTTGCTCCGGACAATTTTCCACTTCTGAAAAGCAGACACGAGCTTGAGTCCGTATTCACGGGGCACGGAGTCACGCATCATCATCGCCTCGTGTGTTACTGTCAGATTGGTTACAGCGCATCGCAGGTCTATTTCGCCGCGCGGTACGCCGGTTTCGCCAACGTAACCGTTTACGACGGGAGTATGGCGGATTGGACGGCCCGCGGCGGCGAACTCGTGTCCGGCAAGGAGAATGAACAATGACGCGGCAATTTTCTCGACGGAGAACCTGGTTGATCTGTGCGGCCGTGACCGTCACGCTTCTCTCTCTGACTACCTGTCAGAGTGACCAGCGATCCATCATCGACCCCGAACTCCAGGGCTCGGAGTCTCTGCCGGAATCTGCCGGCATGTCGATTTCTCCGCATCCCGACTACTCATCCGACACCGTCAACTATTTTCAGCTTGACGACTTCGACGCGTCGATGTTCTCGCTGAGCGAGAGCAGTGAGCCGTTGGCCATCGTGGACTTTGGGCCCCGCGAAGAGTTGCCCGTGGAGATCAAGCGGCCCTCCGTGACCATCGTCTTCTCGCAGCCGATGGTCCCGCTGGCGCGGCTCGGTGAACCGGCAGTCAACTCGCCGATCATGTCTATTGATCCGCCCGTGGATGGGCACTTCCGATGGTACGGGTCGCGCGTTCTGGCCTTCGAGCCTGACAGCGATCTGGTCGCGCAGCGAGAGTTCACCGTTACGATAGATGCAAAGGCAACGTCACTTGGTGGGAAGGAACTTGGTGAGGATTTCACCTTTGCGTTTCGAACTGAGTACCTGAACATTGCCGGCTTCTACCCCGGTGCCCCGGAGATCTCGGAGTACGTTGACCCCAACGATGTTCCGCTGGAAGCTGCCCGCTCCATCACCATCTCTTTTACTTATCCGGTTGAAATCGATCACATTGCACAGTTCCTCGATGTGCGGACAGCGTCCCGCGAGTTGACTTTTGTTGCCCGACGTCCGGACAACACGGAAGCTCTCTTTGACCCGGTTTTCGTGGATCGCACCGTGGTGCTTGAACTGACCGAAACGCCTCCTTCCGATTCAGATGTGACGGTTGTCCTTCTGGAAGGGGCGGCCGGCGAAGCCGGGTTCCTCGGAAGACCGGACCCGGTTGAGCGCAGCTATCACACGCTCCGGCCGTTCCGCTTCGTCGACTACTCCACCTATAGCTGGTCGTTCCCCCGGAGTGAACAGGGCGACGCGAATCCAGTCTTCGTTGAGTTCAGCCACCCAATTGAACCGCAAGATGCGCACCAGTTCCTGAGCGTCGATCTTCCCGATGTGGACATCTCCGACAACGTGGAGGTGTGGGGCAACACGGTGAAGATCAACAACCTTCCCGTTGAATACGAGTCCGTGTACCGATTGAGAATTGATGGAGCG
>DAOWMR010000076.1 GCA_030642995.1 Spirochaetales bacterium | reverse complement strand
ATCCCGAGGTCTCCAAGGACACGTTCCACCATCATCGCTCCGGTCCCGTGAAGCGGTGTATAGACAACCTTGAGATCCTTGCCCCGATCCTGCAGCAGCTGCGGCCGGATGCTCTGCCGCTTCACCATCGCGACGAACGCGTCATCCAATTCAACATCGATGTACTCAAGGAGCCCCTTTTCGAGGGCTTCACCTTCGGTCATGCGCTTCGGCTTTCCACCAACCTGCCGTACCTCGTTGATGATGCCGGTGTCGTGAGGTTCAACGATCTGGGCGCCATCGGCCCAGCAGACCTTATAGCCGTTATACTGCGCCGGATTGTGACTGGCGGTGACCACTACCCCGACCGATGCCTTCAGATATCGCACCGCAAAGCTCAGTTCCGGAGTCGGCCGAAGGCTGGAAAACAGATACACCTTGAACCCGTGCGCGGCAAATACAAGCGCGGTCTGCAGCGAAAACTCAACGGAGAAACGGCGCGAATCGTAAGCAATCACTGCACGCATTTCACCATCGGTTGCGACCCCGTGTTGCTCCACGTATCGAGCAAGGCCTTCCGTCGCGCTCTGCACGACCAGCGGGTTCATTCGATTGAATCCCCCGCCGATGACACCCCGAAGACCACCGGTCCCGAATGCCAAATCGGTATAGAACCTGTCGATGAGCTCGGCCTCGTCTCCGTCATCGATCAGCTTCTGCACCTCTCCGCGAAATTTCGGATCCTGTTCGCCCGCCAGGTATTCGTCGGCACGCTTCAGAATCAATTCCATATCAGTATTTGCCGGCATACTTCCTCCTTTGACTCGGGTCGGCCCTACCGGCCGTTCACAAGTGATAGAATTTCTTCCGGGTGGTTGACGACCTCGTCGGCCCCTGCGCTCCACAGCTCATCGGCATCGCGAAAACCCCACAAAGCGCCGACGGCAAGCATCCCTGCGTGACGGGCGGTCAACATGTCGATGTCCGAATCCCCCAGGAACAGGACCTCGGCCGGGTTCGCTTCCATCCGGCCGGCGAACTCCAGCGCGACAGTCGGGTCGGGCTTTTTCGGATGACCGTCTCGAACGCCGAATATCCCCCGGAAGTTCCACTGGTCAAGGAATTCCCGCGCGATGAGCTGCACCAGTCCGTCCGGCTTGTTGGACAGCACCGCCATGGGTATTCCGCGGTCTGCCAGTGACGTGAGCAACCCTGCAATGCCGTCGTAGAATCCGGTCCTGCCGACCGGATCCGCGGCATAGGCAGTCTGAACTTCAGCAACCATGAGATCAATGAGTTGGTCGGTCACCTCTTCGTTGTTTTCACCGCTGCCTGCCTCAATCGCCCGCTCCACCGACAGTCGCATACCGGACCCGACCATCAGCCGATACGAGTCGGCCGGATGCGTCGGAAAGTCGTGCCGTTGCAGGGCGCTGTTTATCGAGTGTGCAATATCTGCTAACGTGTTCAGCAGCGTGCCGTCCATATCAAAAATGACGGCGCAAATCTTGTTGTCAGGCATTTCAGATGAACAGTACTCCGCGCCAGAACAGACGTCAAGAATTGAGAGTCCTGCTGCTCGAATCGTTCTACGGCGGTTCTCACCGCGATGTCGCAGACGGCCTGGTCAGCCACTCCCGGCACTCATTTGACCTGCTCACCCTGCCCGCCCGCTTCTGGAAATGGAGGATGCGGGGGGCAAGCCTCTGGTTTGTTGATCAGATCCGTGCGATCCCGCATGACTTGATCCTCTGCACCGGCCTGATGGATCTTGCCGCGCTGAAAGCGCTCATTGGTCCCGGGTGCCCACCAATTCTTCTCTACTGCCACGAAACGCAGCTCTCCTACCCACAGCCCGACCGGAATGATGCTGATCTTCACTTTGCGTTCACCGACCTCGTCAACATGCTTGTGGCTGATCGGGTGCTCTTCAACTCGGATACCCACCGTCGGCGATATCTGGATGCACTTCCTGCTTTTCTCCGACATCTCCCGGAATACCGGCCCATGTGGAGCGTTGACGCAATTGCAGCCAAGTCTGCAACCTGCTATCCCGGAATCACACTCTCCGCCACGGCCTCATCGCCGGCCGCGCCCTCATCACCGGCCGCGGACGGAAAATCTCCGCCGCTGATCATCTGGAATCATCGATGGGAGTTCGACAAGGCTCCGGGAGCGTTTCTTGCCGCACTTCGCGAACTTGCCGATCGCGGCTGTGAGTTCCAGGTCGCCCTCCTCGGCGAGAACTTCAACACGATGCCCAGAGAGTTCTCAGACGCACGGCGCGACCTAGGGAACCGCATCGTTCAGTACGGGTACGTCGCAGACCGGACGGAATATCACGCCTGGCTTGCCCGTGGGACGGTTGTCGTCAGCACCGCCATCCAGGAGAACTTCGGCATCGCCGTGATGGAGGCCGTGGCCCACGGCTGTCATCCGATTCTCCCGAATCGGCTCTCCTACCCCGAGATCATCCCTGCCGGGTTCCACAGCACCTGCCTGTATTCTGATCAGAACGGTCTCACGGCCTTGCTCGAAGCACATCTCGGACCCAGTTCGCCCGGGGGGGCCAACGACGGCAAACCCGGCCGTGCAGATCCGAAACTGATTGCCCATGCCCGCACCTTCGAGTGGAGTCGTCGAATCGGCGAATTCGATGATCTCATCGATCAGATGATAGACAAGCCGGCGGAGTGCACCCATGAGTAAATCCCCTCATGGCGCAGATGCCTTTGAGCGATACTACGAGGAGCTCTTTGCCGGCCGATGGTCCGCACTCAGGCCCGCACTCCATTCAGATCCGGTCTACGCTACCCTCACCAACTGCCTGACCAAACCCTACTACCTGGACCCCGCGAGCGCCGTCGTTGCCATCTCCCTCGGTGTGACCCCCGGAGACCACGTGTTGGACTTGTGCGCGGCCCCGGGGGGAAAGACGCTCGTGCTTGCGTGCGGGCTTGACGGCAACGGCAGGCTTGTTGCCAATGAACGGTCGGCAACTCGGAGAGCACGCCTTCACCGGGTGCTCGACGGTCATCTGACCGACAGAGCCCGCGCTGCGGTGGTCGTCACCGGTCACGACGCCTCGCGCTGGGCCCTCTATGAGCCGGAATCCTACGACCGCGTACTCGCCGACGTTCCGTGTTCCTCCGAGCGACACGTCATCCAGTCCGCCGGTGATCTCCAGCGATGGAGCCCGTCCCGGACCAAGCGACTGGCCCAGGCGGCCTACGCAATCGGCTGTGCGGCCGTTGACGCAACACGACCCGACGGACTGGTTGCCTACTCCACCTGTGCGCTCTCGCCGCTGGAGAACGATACCGTTGTCGAACGCCTGTTGACCCGCGGTCGCGGGCGCCTGCGGTCGGGCCCGCCTCCGTCCCTCGGCACGTCGCCAACGGCGCCGATCCCCCTTGAATGGGAACCCACCGAATTCGGGCACATTGTGCTGCCGGACCGCAACAACGGCGCCGGGCCGATGTACTTCGCGCTGCTGCAGAAGTAGCTTATCGGGACCGATGCCCAGGAACTCGATGTCAGACTTGAACCCAGAGCAACGCCGGGCGGTGGAAACACACCACGGACCACTCCTCATTCTCGCCGGAGCCGGCTCCGGCAAAACGAGGGTCATTACCTATCGCATCTCCGCAATGCTCGCGGCGGGGATTTCGCAACGGTCCATCCTCGCGCTCACATTCACCAACAAGGCAGCCCGGGAGATGGCCGGGCGCGTCCACGCAATGCACGGTCGGGTGCTTCGCGACCTGACGGTGAGTACCTTCCACAGTTTCGGTGTGTCCATCCTTCGGCAGCACGCGCGTGTTCTCGGCTACCGTGACAATTTTAGTATCTATGACACCCAGGACCAGATGTCGCTGCTTCGAGAAACCGCACGTGAAGCAGGAATGACTCTTGAGCCCGGCGAGGTTTCGAAGGTGCTTTCATCCTACTCAGCCGCGAAGACCGGTCGAATAGACCGGGCCGATCTTCCCGAGGCCTACGTGGATCTGTTCGGCCTCTACGTGGACCACATGCGCCTGTACAACGCCGTTGACTTTGACGACCTCATTCGCCTGCCAATCCGCATCTTCAACGATCATCCGGCGATCTTGAAAGGTTACCAGGACCGATTTCACTATGTCATGGTCGATGAATTCCAGGATACCAGTGCCGACCAGTACGAGATCGTCCGGCTTCTTGCCCGGGAGCACCGGAACGCGGTTGTCGTGGGGGACGACGACCAATCAATCTATTCCTGGCGCGGCGCCAATTTCGACAACTTCCTCCTCTTTGAGAAGGATTTCCCCGAACACCTCGAGGTGAAGCTGGAGCAGAACTACCGTTCCACCGACACAATCCTGGCCGCGGCCAACGGCGTCATTGAGAACAATCAGAACCGCAAGTCCAAGCGGTTGTGGACCGATAGTAAGAGCGGAAAGCCGATTGAACTGAGCTTCCCGGAGGACGAATCTACCGAAGGAATCGTCATCGCGGAGAAGATCAAGACGCTCGCTCTTCGAGAGGGGTTGCGCTATGGGGACGTGGGTGTTCTCGTGCGCACCAACAGCCTGTCGCGTAACCTGGAGGTGGCATTCCTGAGCGAGAATGTGCCGTACCGGGTTGCCGGCGGGCAGAGCTTCTTTCAGCGCAAGGAAATCAAGGATGTGATTGCCTATCTTCGGCTCCTCGCCAACCCTGATGACGACGTGAGTCTCCTGCGTGTCCTCAACACGCCACGCCGCGGAATTGGACGTAAAACCCTCGAGACCCTCGTGGCCCTCTCCGAGCGGAAGGCATCCCGCCTCTACTCGGCGATCGCCATGGCCACGCACGCCGGGGATTCCCCGTTGAGCTCACGTGCATCGGCAGATTTGTCGGCATTTCATGACCTGATCGAGGAGTATCGCCCGCGAGTGCTCTCCGGTCGAAACCTCGCGGATACCATTCGATCTCTCGTGGACGAAATCGACTACTGGGCCTATCTCATCGGCGAGCATCCGAACAATGACCAGCTCGCCAAGTGGAAGTACCGAAATGTCGGCATGTTCACCGACTTCGTGGAAAAATACGAGAACGACCCGGATAATCTCTCCCCGAGCCTCTACGAGTTCCTGTCACGAATCACCCTGGATCAACGGGACGACGTGGATAATTCCGAAGATGTCGGCAAGGTCAATCTCACGACCATCCATGCTGCAAAAGGCCTGGAACACAAGGTGGTCTTCATTGCCGGATGTGAGGACGGTATCATCCCACACGCCCGAAGCCTTGAAGAAAATGCGGACAACATCGAGGAAGAACGGCGGCTGTTCTACGTGGCCCTGACCCGTGCCCAGGAAAAGATATTCATCACCAGTTGTCTGCGACGAAAGGTCCTTCGTGAGGTCGTTGACTGTGTTCCGAGTCCGTTCCTGGACGAGATTCCCGCCGAGCTGATCTCCGTCACAACCGGCGAAGACACGGTATCCGAAGACGAGGGATTTGACTACTTTGCCGCCCTCAAGTCCAAACTCGCCTCACAGTAGCCGCGGCATCGCTATTGAGACAGTGCAAACAAACCTTAGCTAGCTGTGAATGATTTCCGTAATGGCTGAGCATATCTCATTGATTGCCGGGTGTGTCCAGATATTCCTCCCTATAACCACACCGCCTACCCCTGCATCCATCGCTTCCCGTACCGTCTGCAGAAGTTCTGAATCGTTCCTCGCTTTCTTTCCCCCCAGCACCAATACAGGCTTATAGCAGTACTGCGTTACTCTGCGGAAGCTTTCAGCATTTTCGATGAATGGGGTCTTCACGAAATCTGCTCCGTATTCAGCTCCCAGCCTGCAAGCAAAAGCAATATTGGATACTGTCAGCAATTCGTCCTTCACAAAACCACCGGGTATCATTTCCGCACCGAACACAATTCCCCATTTCTTACATTCCGAGGCAGTATGGGAAAGCATCCTCATCATTCCCTCCTCGTCTTCTAGTCCTGGGAAACCCATGCACATGACACCATCGGCGCCGACTCTTACCGCATCTTCAACGGTGAAAGTTCCTATCAACGTCTCCATTATTTTCTTGTGAGGATGCAGATTCGTTGGACCCGCATCAATTCGCAGAATGAGGCCCGCTCTGCCAATCTCTCGCTGAAAGTGTTGCGCCACACCAAAGCTCGTCAGGATCGCATCTACGCCGCCTTTTCTTGCTGCTTCGATGATCTTTCCAACGTCATCCAGCCCTTGCGACGAAACATCCATCAGCGCTGCGTGGTCCAACGCCAATATGAATGAACGGTTATCTGCCTTGAAGATATTGTGCCATCTTCGCTTCATAAGAGGTTCCCTCGTAGACTCGGTTTTGTCGATTGGAACAAAGCGGCAGGTGCTTTGCGCCGGGGCGCATCCACACCTGCCTGTTGTCTTCGCAATACTCCCTGGATCAGATTACATGAAAACCGATTCAGGATCGGCACCTGAGGGAGGTACATTTGTAGCGTCAATCCATTTGTGAGGTATATAGATGGTTCGACTGGGTGGAACAACGCTTTCTGCAGACTTTCCTTGTACAAGAATGTCGTCGATCAGTTCTGCTGTCTTGCTTGCCCAACCACCGAAACTCTGAGCGACTACGCCTACAAACGGTTCGCCGTTTCTGATCATGTCGTAGGTCTGTATCGTCCCGTCGATGGACATGGCAAATACGTTGTCTGGTCCAAACCCCGCATCAGCGGTTGCCTTTGCAACATTCCAACAAATTCCGTCCCACGTACCAAACACAGCGTCTATCTCGTCACCGTACTTCGTCAACCAGTTTGTCATGATCTCGTATGATCCGCTTTCCCAGTTTGCTACGGTTACCGACTCTACAGCCAGAATATGGATATCAGGGTTGTCGGCGCTTTCGAATACCGCTCGGGCTGTGTCTGCTCGGTATCTGTGCACGTAGAGCGTCGGCATGTCGATGATGCACACATTGCCCTTGCCACCAAGCCGATTCACCATCTGCGCTGCGACTTCCGCGCCCATGGCCCAGCAGTTGCTGGTAACATTCGCGAGTACCGCCCCGTCTTCGTCCGTGCCTGTATCCATACAGAATACCGGGATATTCGCGGCCTTCGCCGCGTCCAGGCCCTCCTGAATTGGAGAAATCTCTGCGCAAACAATGACAATGGCGTCCACATCCTGACCGACGTAATTCATCACAGCATCGCCCACTTTCACGATGTCACCTGCAGCGTCCGTCAGAAACACCTTCCAGCCCTTCGCTTCCGCGGCAATCTCAAATGCATCATAGGCTCTCGCGTTGGAATCCGCAGCAATCATCATCGAGACATACCCAATGCGCAGCTCTTTTTGAATCGCCGCTTCCGCCGGTGCCTCCTCCTCGGTCACCACCGCTGCTGCAGGCTCTTCTTTTGAACAGCCCAAGTTGGCAAACACGAACACGAGTGACACAATCAGCATCACATACAGCACAGATGCGTATCTCTTTTTCATTTCTTACTCCCTTTCCTTAGATCGGTTTCTTCCCTGGGTAGATGTCTTCATCTTGCCCAGCTTCTTCCCTACTTCCGGCTTTACGCCGCGATAGCTTTCTTCCTTCACACTTCCATGACTTCCTGCCTCCTTGTCCACAATTCCAATGCGAACGATGTTTTCTTTCTTCTTTCTACAGCATTGACGGTCCGCCTAGTTTCTTCTTGCCGCCCCCTGTTATACTCGCGATTGCCAGTATGATAATTGCCCCTTGAATCATGTATTTGAAGTAGAACGGAACATTCAGCATGATCAACCCGTTTTCGATCACCGCCATGAGAATGGTGGCCACAACGGTACCGCCGATATTAACCACGCCCGGTTTCAAGAAAGTCGTTCCAAGAAAGACCACAGGAATAACCGACATGAGATACCCCTCGCCCGCGTCGGGCGGAGCGGAAGTCAGTTTTGACGTCAATATCATTGCAGCGACGGCCGCGCAAAAACTGCTTGCAGCAATCCCAGCCATCCTGTACAGATCTACCTTTATCCCGGAGTACCTCGCCGCCAGCGGATTTCCTCCAACCGAATAAAAATATCTCCCTACCTTGGTGTGGTTGGCCAGAATGTAGGCAACTATGGCTACTACCACAAATATGATTGTTGCAATCGGTACCGTGTCGTATAGGATATTTCCTCTTCCTATTACCGTCAGGCTCTCAGGATACGGACCGTAGAGCGTTTTTCCTCGAGTTATCCAATAGATGATTCCCCTTGCAATAGTCATTGTCGCGAGAGTAGCAATAAAGGCATGAATTCCAACCTTTACGACCAGGATGCCGTTAGCAATTCCCCAAAAAATGCCAATGCAGAGGGTGAGCGAAAAGACCAGAACCGGGCTTGCCCCGCGGTTGATAAATAGTATGGCGATCACGTTCAGAAGTCCCGCAAGAGAGGCAAAAGAGAGGTCGAAATCACCAACAATCATTGCGAAGGACATCCCAACCGCCATGATTCCGATAATGGTTCCCTGTCTCAGGATATTCGACACATTTCTCACAGTGAGAAAATTCCTCGCCGTAAGTCCAAAGACGAGCGTCAAGAGTATCAATCCAATCAGCAGTCCCCATTTCCGAAGCGCTTTCACCAGGACCTCTCTGCTGAGGGTTTTCCGTGTTGTGTCAGTCGTCACCGTAGCTTCTCGCATATTCCTATTCTCCCGCCCTACATGACATTTTCTAGAATTGTCTTCTGATTGATTTCCTTTCCACTCAACTGCGCAGTCACGATCCCCTCTCGCATCGTGTAAACTCTGTCCGACATCCCTATGATTTCTAGAATATCCGACGAAACGAGAATCACTCCCTTCCCTTTCTTCGTTAGGTTTCTCAACATCAGATACACTTCCCTTTTTGTACCCACGTCGACGCCGACAGTCGGGTCATCCAGCATCAATACGTTGCACTCTCTGAACAGCCATTTTGCAATGACGACTTTCTGCTGGTTGCCGCCGCTCAAGGAGTGGATCTCCTGGTTCGTGTCGGTGCAAACAATGTTGAAGTCCTTGACAGCTTCATTGGCAATCAATTTCTCTTCGCGCCTGCGTATTATGAATTGCCTCATGAGATAGTTCAGATGCGTTATTGTCAGATTTTCTCCAACCGTGAACTCCGCAAAGAGTCCTCGGGTGTCCCGGTCTCCAGGAACCAGATACGTGCCCCTATTGATCAAATCCCCGACCTTGATGTGTTCTATTCTCTTGTTCCCGACGAACAGACTGCCTTCCTGGATTTCCCTGAGCCCAAAAAGCGTCTCCACAACTTCCGTCATACCAGCGCCACTCAACCCATATAGGCCGATGATTTCTCCACCGTTGACTCGTATGTCTACTTCTCTGAGTACGTCGGTTGTGACGCTCTTCGCCTCCAACAGACAATTGCCGATCGTTTCGGATTTTTCAGGATAGAACTCAGACAGATCTCGATTTATTATCATGTGAATGATTCTATTCCTGTCAAAATCCGCCTTCTTAACTCTGCCCACTTGTTTTCCGTTTCTCAGAACATCAACTGTGGTGCACAGATCAAACACTTCTTCGAGTCTGTGAGAAATGAAGACACAGCTGAGTTGTTCCT
>DAOWMR010000265.1 GCA_030642995.1 Spirochaetales bacterium | reverse complement strand
GAGATAGACGCCTATCAGGTCGGGATGGCCGGAGTATATCTCGGCGCCGGCCGAAGCAAGACTGGCGACGATGTTCTGGACAACGTGGGCGTGGAGTTGCACGCGAAGGTTGGCGAGGAGGTTTCCGCGGGCGATCTCCTCTGCACGATTTATGCGGAAAAGCAAGGCGCCGCCGAGGAAGCGATCAATCGGGTACGAGAAGCATACCGCGTCGGGCCAAGCGCCCCGCAGGAGCAAGATCTCATTCTGGACGAACTCACATCACTATGAAACGCGTTGCCACATGAAATGGTCCAAGCGCCAGGTTGACCCCGGGCTGATCAAGGAATTCTCTACACGGTACAAGGTTGATCTGCTGCGGGCGGCCATATTTGTTCGCCGCGGCCTGACGGATCCGGACCAACTCCGTTTCTTCTTTGAAGACGATCTCCGGTTCCTGCACAATCCGTTTCTCCTTGACGAGATGGGCGACGCCGTCGAGCGAATCCTGTCGGCAGTGTCGGAGGGAGAGAAGATTCACGTCTTCGGCGACCGTGATGTGGACGGTGTAACGAGCACCGTGTTGATGACCGACACACTTCGCAATCTGGGCCTGGAGGTCTCGTGGGCCGTCCCGATGGGAGACGCACCCTACGGACTCACCCGGGAAGTTGTGGACGAGTGCGTTGCCGCCGATGTGACCTTGCTGGTCGCCGTTGACTGTGGCACAACAAATGTCGCAGAAATCCAGTACGCGCTCGATCACGGAATTGACACCGTCGTGGTGGATCACCACAACCCGCAGGAAGATCGGCCGGCGGCCGTCGCAATCGTCAATCCCAAATTGCCGGATTCCAGTTATCCGTTTGACGGATTGCGCGCCTGCGCGCTCGTCGGCAAGGTGAGATACGCTCTCGGATTCGCACAGTCGGAACTCTACAATCAGACCATCTGTCTTCTCAACGTCCGACCCGGTAATGAGAGCCTGATTCTGGATGTCATCAAGATGGAGAACCTCATCGAAATTGAACGGATCAGTGAGAACCTGATGCCGGGAATCCTTGATGTGGAGCATTCACGGCTGGGTGACTTCCTTCTTGGCGTGCAGATCCTGGTCTATGACGCACCGTCTCAGGAGCGATTGCTTCGACAGGCGTTTGGACAAAACGTTGACATCCACGTGATAGATGTTGCACCGGAACTCTGGAAACGGTTTCCATCCCTGGCGGACAAGAGTCTGCTGCGATTGCGAGCACAATCGCGTCTCGCACGGTACGGCGGAGGCGAACCGTCGGAAATCAACGTCTTTGCAAGCCTCTTCGAGACATTCGTGCAGCGGAAGGAAGAGGCGCTGCAGGCCGATTTTCAGACGACGCTTGATCTGGTGGGGTTGGCGACCCTCGCGGATATGATGCCGATGCGAGACGAGAACAGGATTCTCGTCAAACGTGGTCTCAAGCAGATGAGCGATTCCCCACGAGGCGGATTGCGCGAATTGCTGGAGCGACAGAAGTTGCTGGGCAAGAACCTCGAAACCAGAGATATCGGGTGGTCAATCTCACCGGTGCTCAATGCGGCCGGCCGAATGGGTGAGCCCGACAAAGCGGTTCATTTGTTCCTCGCTGCAGACGACGGCGAGCGTGCCGCTGCTGCTGATCAGATCATTGAGCTCAACAATCAACGCAGGAAGATCGGCGACGCGGGCTGGGATCTCGTACAGGCGCAGGCGCGAAGCAGCCACGAAGAGCATGCCGGGAAATTCATCATCGTCAGCAGCGATCAGATTCATCGCGGAGTCACCGGTATTCTGGCAGGTCGACTTGCGCGGCAGTACAAGTCGACCGCGGCGGTAGTGACCGTGATGTCCGACCGAGCAGTTGGAAGTGTTCGATCGGCTCGCGGCCTTGTGGCCACCGACCTTCTCGCCCGCTGTGACGACATCCTCCTTGACTGGGGCGGTCATGATGCTGCCGCCGGTTTCCACCTCCAGTCCGAGCGCCTGCCGGAGCTCGAGGGGAGGCTTCAGGAGATCATAAAGTCGATTTCAATGGACGAAGGCGAAGAGGATGTTCTTGAAGTGGATGCCGACCTGCCGCTGGATTTCCTGAACCCGGACCTCGGAAAGGTCGTGGAGTTCTTTGCCCCGTTTGGTCAGGAGCACCCGCCGCTCGTGTTTCTGGCAAAACGTCTGGGGATAGCCGCCATTGCGATCATAGGGAAGAAAGAGGATCACGTTCGCCTGTTGTTGGAATCCGGACGGCACAAGTGGCCGGCGGTGTTCTGGGGGGCTGCAGACCGTGTCCGGGTCGATTTTGACAACGGGGACACGGTGGACGTGGTTTTCCAACTTGGCAGGAACTTCTATCAGAGCAGAGAGACTCAACAGCTCACGATCCTGGATATTCGTCGTTCGGAGCACGGCGATCAACAATGAACAAAACCATTTTTCGACTCGTAGCTCTGACGGCCCTCATCTGGCCGCAGATTGTCCACGCGCAGGTACATGCACCAGCATCCGCGCAGCCTGGAGATCATGTCGTTGTTGCCATGTTCGGCTCCGACGGAATGGCGGCGGCGGCGATCCTTCAAACCGACGGATCGGTAATCGCTGAGGCTCCATCCTTTGCCATTGTCCTCTCTCCACAGGCAAGACTCAGCTGTGTGATCCTTGGGGTCGCAACGACCGTGGCGCCCGGCGAGTATCTTCTGGAACTCCGCTCAGCCACGGGCGACCCTTTGTTGAGCCGGCGGCTATCAATTGAGAGCCGCGAGTTCCGCCGCGAGGAAATCCCACTGTCCGTGACCCTCACCGAATTGCGCAAGCGGAGGGATCCGCAGAAAACCGCGGAGGCCCTCTACTTGCAGGCGATCGTCGGTGAGTTCAATCCCGAGTCGATCTATCATCCGGGGCCGTTCGGCCTGCCGTTCCCGCTCACCCGCCGAACTTCTCTGTTCGGCGACCGTCGCACCTACCTCTACGCCGACGGCGAGCGGGCATCAACGATCCACCTGGGTGTTGATTTGGCATCCCCCACCGGAACGCCGGTTGCAGCATCGGGTTCGGGCCTCATTCGAATAGCCAGGAACCGGATCGTTACCGGAAACACAATAGTCATTGAACACCTTCCCGGCGTCTTCAGCCTCTACTACCATCTGGACGAAATCACGGTACTGGAGGGTGACGTTGTCCGTATCGGCGATCTCATTGGAACGGTGGGCGCGACGGGACTGGCAACCGGCCCCCATCTCCACTGGGAGTTTCGCGTGGGAGGCGTTTCGGTGGATCCCGAAAGAATGTTGCCGGGAGTTCTGGTTGACTTTGATCGATAGATTTGTAAGATTACGAATCGCGTCTCCGGTGAATTCCGGTGTGCGTGCAGAATATTGAAAAGGGAGGTGATTCAGATCGCCTACGTGAAGGTCGACGACGGTGAGAACCTCGAGAAAGCCATCAAGCGCTTCAAGCGCATGGTAGAAAAAGAAGGCATCATTCGCGAGTGGAAGAAGCGCGAACATTTCGAGAAGCCGTCAACTATTCGAAATCGAAAGAAAAAAAGCCTGGAGCGCAAGTTGCTCAAGAAGCTCCGCAAGATTCAGGCTTCCAAAGCCTACTAGAGAAAAGGGATTCATCAAATTGAACTCACAGACCGCCCTCTCGGGCGGTCTTTTTTTTGTGGAGAAGTCATCGTCGAGTTGATATAGTCCATTCATGATCGGGACGTTTGGCGTGATCCCCGAGGATGTTGGTTCCGGGGACGAAGACCTTTCTCACGAACAGCGGTTTGGCGCCCGGGGCGACGGGGACCGGCGGCTCCAGGCGCTTCATTGGCGAAGCGGGCGAGATCTGCTTCTCGTTGATGTCGTCCCTCCAGGACCAGAAGCGAATACAATCTTGCCGCCGCGACCAAAACGAGTGACCGATGAGAGGCTCTGGATGCCGGTCGGCGACGATGACGAGCGGGTTATTGGTCCGGTCTATCGGGTTGGAGTTCGCGTTTCCGGTTCATTGATCAGGGTGAGGGCGGCGGAGACGGTGCGTTTCATCCCTGAGATGACGGTCATCGTGGGGACGCAGCGATTCTGTCTCCTCGGCAAACTTGACGGACTTGACCCGTCAAGCAGGCGCCAACTGGGCAAGATGATTCAAAGATCACATGGTGCGGATCTCAAATCACAGGCGCTCTTCCCCGAGCCCGTGCGTGCCCTGCGGTCGGAACCGCCCTCGTGGCCGCACCCGGAACCGGTGACGGGCGCGCTCCCTCCCGCCGCGAAAACAATCCTGGCCACCATCGAAGGGGAGCCACTGGGGAACAGCCACGTTGTGACCTTCCAACGACGAGGAGCGGCCGGCTTGCTCAGCCTGTTGGAGGAGCGTGGCCTGATCCGGCTTCTTCCGAGTGGTCAGATTGTCGCCGCTTCCCGGTACAAGGAACTCTGCGACACGCTGGTTGATTTTGATCAGGAGTTCAACCCGAGACAGGCCGCAAAGCTGTGGAATGCGTCCGTCGGGATGGCGGGAACACTCCTTGACCAACTTGCCCGGGATCGGTTGGTTGACAAGGTATCGGCTCGCTACTACAAGGTGAAACGAGATGTTCAGCCGTAAGCCCGACGACAATGGGTGCGGGTTGGGTCCGATGACTATCCGCCTGATATTCGGCCTTGCCGGAGTACTCATCCTTGGCTCCTTCATCGGGTGCGGTGGCGCGGCCCCGGAGATTCTTTTCGCGGAAGCCGAACTCTTTCTCGTTGAGGACAG
>DAOWMR010000063.1 GCA_030642995.1 Spirochaetales bacterium | reverse complement strand
GTTGTCCTTTATCATTGCGCAATTGAACACGGCAGCTGCTTCCCACCGGTGGCAGGGGTCGGCTTCCAATATGGGTTGATCAGATAACCTTACTGCGCGAATCATGTGTCACTCCCCATGGTGTTGGTCATCAGATCAGAACAGACTGCGGTCTACCACGCAGCGCTCAATGAGTTTTTTCTCGCCGAGCAGATCGCGCACCGACACTTTGCCAAGATTGATGTTGGAGTCGCCCGAACCGTAGTAGATATAGATCTCATCATCGTCGACCGGAACGGCGCCACAACTGAAAACGGCATGCACGCCGACGGAGAGTAGCCATTCGTTGTCGAGTTCGTAGTCGCGCTCAGGGCTCAGGACCGGACGTTCCAATCGTTCGGACGTAAGCACCACTTTCTCAGCCTCAACGACTGCCGAGAGGAAGAAGGCGCCCAAGTGATAGGTCTTGACTACCGTTTCGTTGACCATCTGCTCCTCCACACCATGATAGAAGAAGAGATACTTGACATCGCCGTTCTGCGTGACCGGTATTGCCGGCGTGGATATACCTATCCTCTCAGCTTCCCAGGGGAATCTCTTGGTGAAGAACGAGATCCCCTTATCCTTCCATGGGCCTGCAGGCGAATCGGAAAGCGACACGAGGATGTCACCCTTGTGAATACGATAGAACAGAAGCACCAGGCCTTTCTGCAGCTCGATCATCACCGAGTTCCTGGAGAAAAGCTCCGGCACCTCAAAGAGGTGAGGGAATATGAGACCGATTCGTTCCCAGGCGGAGTTCCACTTGACCGAGAGATCCTCCTCGGGGTGTTTCTCAGATTCGCGCACAAGATTGTGAAACGTATCGACGGTCATGCGGGCCATCGCAAGATGACACATCTTGTGCAGGGCAGTGTAGACCACGTAGATGGTGTCTCCGATAACGATCGTTCTCGGATCTTCCACGCCGCCTCGTTCCCTGTCATACTCCAGTCGGGTATAGTGTGGCCTCTCGTATTCGGTCGTCGGGAGAAACACGGGATAGGGTAGCCGAATGAAATCCACCCCGTCTGCGGACATCGCCATTCCAAATCGGGCCAGATGATCATCTCCCATCGCGCGATACAGCAGGTATATTCTGGTCCCAAGCTTGAGGGCCGCAGCGTTGTACACCAGCTTTGATTCCCACTCGTGCTCAGCTACAGCCTGAAGTATGGGATTGCTCATATTTCGCTTGGTCAGTCCGGTGTTCTCCCACATAAGTTGTGCTGTCTACTTCATACCGCTCATTACGAGATTTTGCATGAAGTATTTCTGGAACAACAGAAACACAATGATGATCGGCACCAGCCCGAGAACCGAGGACGCCATCAGGAGAGGCCAGTTCGTGAGGGCGGCTCGGTCTGAAAGAAAGAGCGCGATCCCCAGCGAGACGACATACTTCTTTGGGTTGTTGATGACAATGAGGGGCCATACATAGTCGTTCCATGAACCTTGAAAAACGAAAATGGCGAGAGCCGCGTATGCCATCCTGACCTGAGGCAGCATCACCGAAAAGAAGGTTCGTGGAATGCTGCATCCATCGATTTCCGCGGCATTTTCAAGGTCCTTCGGAAGTGCCATAAAATACTGGCGTAGCAAGAATATGCTGAATGCGCCGCCGAAGGCGCCCAGGGACTGCGGGATGATGAGAGCTCGAAAGGTGTTGATCCACTTGAAAAATCTCATCTCAAAGTAGAGAGGAACCATCAACACCTGGATGGGCAACATGAGCGTGGCGAGCACTACCATGAACAACACGTTCTTCATCGGGAAGTCCAATCGCGCAAAACCGTACGCCGCCATGGAACAGAAGACGAACATCCCGCCGACGCGGAGCAGCACTACTATGGACGTGTTCAGGTAGTATCGTGGGAAATCATAGTAGGAACTGGTGAACAACTGGGCATAGTTGTCCCATATGATTTCCTTCGGGATCCACTGGGGAGGGAAGATGAATATGCTCTCCACGTCTTTGAGTGAACTCGAAATCATCCACAGGAAAGGCGTGAGCATGAAAACCGCACCGGCGACCAACACGATGTAAATGAGTACCGACAGTGGCCGGATTTTCTTGAGCACCGACATGTCAAGCGTCATAGTGAACCCACCTTTTCTGAAGCTTCATCTGAACTGAAGTGATCACTATCAGAATGGCAAAAAGGATGACTGCCTGGGCAGCCGCGTACCCGGCGCTACCCCATTTGAAGGCATTATTGTACAGGTAGAGAACAATCGTGTTCGCGGCATTATCTGGACCGGCGCCTGTGGATTCTTCTGTCGCCCCGGAAAAGAGGATCATCGCCTGTTCGAAAATTTGAAAGGAGTTCATCATCGTCGTAAGGAAGATGAAGAGCGTAGTTGGCGACAGAAGCGGGAGGGTGATCCTCAGGAATTGCCTCAACGAACTCGCCCCGTCTATTTCCGCGGCTTCGTAGTACATAGCCGGTATGTTCTTCAGACCGGCTATGAAAAGCACCATATTGAAACCGACCCCTTTCCAGATACTCATGATAATGATCCCCGGCATTGCCCATTTGGGATCATTCAGCCAGGCGATGTTTGGTATGCCAACCAACCCCAGGAAATAGTTGAGTATTCCATACTCGGTACTGAGCACCCATCTCCAGACCATTGATACAGCGACCATCATGGTTATGACGGGAAGGTAGTAGGTGATTTTCAGGATTTCACCGAATGGGAGCTTCCGATTGAACAGGGCCGCCAGCAATAGTGACAACGGAACACTGAACAGGAGTATCCCTACCACGTAGACTGTGGTGTTTTTCAAGGCTTTGAGGAACTGAGGATCATTGATCAGTCTCAGGTAGTTTCCTAATCCAATGAACTCAGGATTCTTGCCTATGATGGACCACTTGAAGGTGGAGATGAAGAACCCATAGAGGGTTGGAAAGCCCATAAAAACGAGTATTCCCAGGATTACCGGTCCAACGAAGGCAAAGCCCCACGCGATCTCCAATTTCCTGCGGGGTGACATCTGACCTCTGAGTGCATTCGTGCTATTGATCCGGGTGTCCATGTTCATTCAATCGCCCTTTTTGTCTTTGTCTTCGAAAAAGCCCCCCTTCGAGCCGTATGATCGAAGGGGGGTGGAATCAGTTTCCGTTTATTCCTTTAGCAGATCGTCAATCGTTTCCTGCAATTCTGCGCAGGCTTCCTCTGCTGTTTTCTGTCCGGTGAACACCAGATTTAATTGCCCACCCATCGTGTCGTAGAAGATCTTCACGAAGTTGTCGAACACAAGCATAGGTGCCGCATCCTCAATGGCGATGTGGGCTTCATTGTTGAATCCTTCCCTCACGGACCCGAGGAATATCTCCGAGTTGGCAACGGACTGTCTGATCGGGATCGCATGCCCGGAGGCTGCTACCGCTGATTGACTCTCTGTGCCGGTCAGGTACTCGATGACTCGCCAGGCAGCATCAGGGTTTTTGGCGTCAAGTGGAATCGCATATCCAACCATGTCAACCCAAGTATGGGCCTTGCCATCCATTTCAGGCATGGGCACAACGTTCCATGCGAAAGGCAAGTCACTTGTCAGGTAGCGCATGGTCATCCATCTGCCGATGATGTACATGGCGCCCTTCTGCTGCGAGAATCTGTCGGCCGGTGAGATGTCGCGAAGCTGATCGGGGGTTGGATTCACGCCAAGCTCCACATTCAAGTCGTTGATGAAGTTCACTGCCGAGATGAACTCCGGAGTGTTCACGTTCAGTTCCGCTGTGCTCTGTATCCAGTCGGGAGCGAAATAAGGAATGAAAGTCTTCCACCTGCCATAGTTGAAAAGCAAGCCGTGCACTTCATCCGTGGTCAACGCTTCCGCCACCTCAAGGAACTTGTCCATCGTCCACTCACCGCGATCGTAGAGTTCAATCGGTGTCCGGAGACCGGCGTTCTTGAACATGTCCTCATTGTAGTAGACGACATACGTTGACCAGTCTTTTGGAACTGAGTACAAATCACCAGTTCCAGGGTCACTGAACGACGCAAGATGATCGGCGCTGAAGTCATTGGCATCGAACACCGTGCTCGCGTCAGCATACCCCTGAAGATTCGTGAGCTGTCCCTCCCGGTGATACTGAACGAATTCAGGAAAACCGAGATAGGCGATGTCGGGCGGAGTACCACCGGCTACCATCGTCTGAAGGGCATCGCCGTAGTTACCGGGAGTGAGAATCTCCACGGTGATATCCGGGTTCTGCTCCACGAAAGGCGCGAGATACCCTTCGACAGTCGCCTTTTCTGTTGCGCCTCCCCACATCATGAAGGTTACGGTGCCACCGGCCGCGGCGGGTTCCTCACTTCCGGCCGCAAACACGCCGATTGACACGGTCACAAATAAAATGACCATGAAACTGGCAATTCCTAGTCTCTTGTTCATACTGCATCTCCTTTTTTCCATGTGCGCTTTATTCCCAAGCGCCTGAAGCGATTCTCTTCATGAATCCATACGACTGTGTTTTCTTTCCATCCTACCTCCTCAAGTCAAAAACCAAATATCGAACAATGTGAAGATTGAAGCGCTTCAATTTCTCCAAAAAAACTCATACTTTCTTGCAAGATCCTCGAATCACCAATTCTGTATTCAGCAGGATGTGGTGGTCTTCCGGCTCTTCTCCGGCGATTGACTTGATCAGCAGTTCCGCGACGAGTTTTCCCATCTCGTACAGTGGTTGTCTGATTGTCGTAATAGGCGGGCTGTAGTGTGTACTCCAGTCCGTGTCATCAAAACTGATCACTGATATGTCTGTGCCGACCCTATAACCGGATTTCTCGATTCCATTGACAACCCCGATTGCCAGCTGACCCCCGCCAACAATCACAGCCGATGGCGGAGCCTCCACCTTCAGGAATCCGACCATGCCGTTCTCTCCAGCCTCAATCTCATTGCCCGCCACAGACGCCAGAATCACGAGGTCCTCATCGAACTCGATTCCGACTTCTTCCAGGCCGGTTCGGTACCCTTCCGATCGGTGCAGAGAAAAGGTGAACAGTGCCGGTGTGCCCACGTAGGCGATCCGTCGATGTCCAAGGTTGTACAGGTAGTGCACCGCCTCACGTACAGCCTTTGCCCCATCGACATCGACCCACGGGAAATCTATGGGGAGATCACACCGACCCAACGCCGCGAATTTCTGCTGTCTGTCACTCAGTAGTTGGATGGCGCTGTCATTTCTCTCCGTACGTGTAATCACGATTCCATCAACGGCACTTCCGTTTGTCAATTCCTCGTAGTTCCGGAGTTTCTCTTTTTCACTGACATCGCGTGGGTATGAAGAGAGCATCAGTCTATAGTTCAATCGAAAACAGGTGTCTGTAGTCCCAGCCAGGAAATCCGAATAGTAGTGTTCCGTGCGTCGTCTCTGGGAGAACGGATAGATGAGAGCGATCGTGTCCGTCTTGGACCGGGAGAGATTCCGAGCGCTTAGATTTGGATGAAAGCCCGTTTCCTCGATGATCTTCAGAACGCGATCCCGGGTCGCGGGCTTCACCTTCTCTGGATTGTTGAGAACATTGGATACGGTCCCCAGAGAAACGCCGGCCTTTCTTGCAACATCATCAATTGTTGGCACAAATTTTCCTTTTGAAGCGCTTCAATCCTAACCTCTGTTTTCCCGGTTGTCAACACTATTCTGTGCCGCCTTTCTCGAGAAAACACGCCCCAGGATTGCCGTGGTGAAGTTTTCTCGATGAAGGCGGTATCGAACTACCCCGGAAAAACCGGGAATTCTAGTCGCCGTCAGACGGTAAAAGTAATTGACGCTAGACATCCCTATCATGCTTCAAACCATGATAGGAACCGGATTGCAGACCTTGTCGTGTGGGCGATATGATACTGCTGAGGAACAAGGGTAACCCGAGAGCCAGGATGTTGGGCCCGAAGAAAACGATTGGTTTGAAACGACATACTGTTCGGGTTGTAGACCACGATCCAAGCTGGTCAGTTCTCTTCGCCAATGAATGCCGAAGTCTTCATCGCTCATTGGGCGATCTTGTTGCTGATGTTCAGCATGTGGGCAGCACGGCTGTGCCAGATCTACCGGCCAAGCCTATTCTTGACATTGCCGTAGCGATACGCACGGTGGATCTTATCCCGGATATTGTCGAGCGACTCACTGGAATCGGCTATATCTATCGCGGCGATGGTGGCGACGATGGCGGGCACCTCTTCGTTAGGGAATCCGAACCCGATATCCGCACTGTTCACGTTCATGTTGTCGAACGAAGCGGTACCCAATGGAAGAACTATCTTCTTTTTCGAAAGATGCTTCGCGAGGATGCGAACGTGCGGAAGAGGTATGCTGCCATGAAGAACAACCTCGCGAGACAATTTCCCAACGATCGCAAGTTGTATACTTCCGCGAAGGACGGTTTCATACGAGGAGTCTTGAGAGAGACACGCGTGGCTCAGCAAGCGGTTGGAGACTGACCGTGCCCTCGGTACGGCAGTTCAACTGCGACGACGGGCAACCCGAGAACACAATGACTGATCAAGCAGAGAAGGCTGAGTTGCACTGTCATCTCGACGGGCTTCTTTGTCCTACGTACATCAAGGCCGTCCAGGCCAAGGGATTCTGCTCTGGACTGGATCTGGGCAAATTGCAACGCCTGTATCCAATCAGGAATCTCGACGAATGGTCCCGACTGGGTGAGTTTCTTGCTCCGTTCGTCGCTGGCAATGGAAAACTCCTGCTCGAGGTACTCAGGTTGCACTTGAAGGCTCTGGCCGCACAGAATGTCAGATATGCCGAAATAATGCTCTGCTCATTTCTCAGAACGGCTGACGACCGCCTGCATCAACTGCTACATGAGTATCAGAATGTCGCTGCCGATCTGACTGGTATCAAGGTGAGCTATCTGTGGGCAATTGGACGTAGCCCTGATCGAGCAAGATTTGAGCAGAAGATTGAGCGGGTAATCTCGCTGTGGAGACAAGGATACATTCACGGCCTGGCATTGGCTGGTAACGAGAAGGCATGCAAGGTCAAAGACTATGCCGATATCTTTCAGCGCCTTGCTGATGAAGGTATTCCTGTTGAGATTCACGCAGGAGAATGGTGCGGACCCGACTCCATATGGGATGCACTGGAGTATGGTTATCCGCGCAGGATAGGACACGCGCTGAGTCTGTTCGACGACCCAGCCCTCCCCAAGCACTTCGAGAAGAACAATGTCCACATCGAGTTCTGCCCGACAAGCAATCTGAGACTCTCAGGAGTCAGGCGAATCGAGGACCACCCTATCCTTAAGGCAATGGACTGCGGCCTGAGCTTCAGTATCAACACGGACGATCCTGGTCATTTTGAATGCACGATGAACTCAGAATACAGGCTCTTGCACGCAGTTCGGCCATTTGATGCGGGGACGTGCCAACACATACTTCGAAATAGTCTGAGTGCTGCGTTTGGTAACCTTCCGCAAGGGAGAGCCCAACCAGACGCTCCACCGGACGGGGTATCCACTGTCGCTCCTTCCCCGCCCGTGAGCTGACCGTTATACTACGTATGAATTTAGGGAGATGATAAGTGCCAACAGATTATGCTGAAATAGCACCAAATTATGATAAGAATCCGATTAGGGCAAAAGGTGTTGATGAAGAAATTGAAAGGATATTGCAAAAGAACCAAGACGAGGTAAGAATACTAGATTTGGCCTGTGGAACTGGTAACTACCTTAAAGCGCAGAGCGAGTATTATACAAGTGCAAACATCGAATGGATTGGAATAGATAAATCTAGAGAAATGCTGCAATATGCAAAAGAAAAGAATAAAAACATGAAATTTATCTGCGATACTATAGAGAACTTGGGAAATGTGGAAACAGACATCGATTATATTCGAAATGAATTTGCCTTTCATCATTTCACGGATAAAGAGGCCGCTGTGAAAAACATAAATAGAATGCTGAAACTAGATGGAACATATATGATGATCAATCTTTGTCCTGACTACACGAACAATTCGTGGGTATACGAGTATTTTCCTTCAACCAAGGAAATTGATAATAATCGTTTTATGAAGATCTCAAGAATATATGAGTTATTTGTGGATAGCGGCTTTGTGATAGACATGAAGATTGAGACGACTGTATTTGAACTTGACTATAAATCGGCAATTGAAGGAACAGAGAATCGAGATATGTCCCAACTTAATCTCATTTCTGAAGAAGAATATCAGACAGGATTAGAAAGAATGGAAAAGGACTACCGAGAAAAGAAGAGAAATATCTGTGATTCTTCAATGATGGAATGCAAGGGAATCAAAAAATCTGCAATATGACAATCCCTTCGGACCGCAGAACCAACTCACTTGGGCCTTGGCCTACGTGATCAAATGGCGAGAAAGGAATGATTGACCCACAAATTGAAGGGAAAGTGATTCTCATCACCGGCGCGAATCACGGCATTGGCGCCGCAACCGCCAAAGCCTTCGCTGCACAGGGTGCCAAGGTCTTCATTACCTATTTCCGTGAACCCTGCGAGCACTCTTCAGCAGACCTGGAAGAGGCAAAGGCAAACGGCATAGGCGGCGTACTGCTCTATCGTGCTAATCAGCAGGAGACAGCGGAATCGGTTCTTCAGTCCATAGATTCGTTCGGCGGAAAAGCATCAGCCAAAGAAATGGATCTATCAGACGCAAACAATATCCCCATTCTCTTTGATTCGTGCGAGAAGGAATTTGGGTCGGTCGACGTTCTAGTGAACAATCATACCTACTGTGCACTGGACACTTTCGACCCCGCCCGCGAAACTTCGGAAGGATTCGGGATTCAATTAGCATCTCAACAGAACATCGACGCCAACTTTGCAGTCAACGCCCGATCTTACGCTCTGATGATGGCCGAATACATCAACCGTTTCCTGAAGCGCAACGCCAATTGGGGCAGGATTATCAATCTCAGTACGGACGCAGCCTCCGCCCATGAAGCCAATGTCAGCTACGCAGCGAGCAAGCATGCCATTGAGTCGTACAGCCGATCAGCCGCTATGGAAGTTGGCAAGTATGGGATCACGGTGAACATCGTTGCCCCAGGTCCCATCCAAACGGGATACCTCGATCCGGAAGAAGAGTCTTCTATTGCCGCGCAAACACCATTGCGGCGTATCGGAATGCCGGAAGATGTGGCTGACGTCATTGTCTTTCTTGCTTCCGAACAGGCACACTGGCTGACTGGACAACTTCTCTATGTAGGCGGCGGATGGACAGTGCACCAATGACAGCCACCTATCAGGACGGGATATGAAGAACTCCATAACGATATTGAAAGGATGGTTTCTTGACTGTTGACCCGGAAGTATTGCGTCTTGCTCAACAGATGGCGAAGGAGATGGTTGCCAACGGCGCGATGGCGACAGTCCTGACGGGGAGCCATCTCCGTGGCGAAGCGCACGCGGAGTCTGATGTCGATCTGATATTCATTGGCAGAGACGAAGAGGGTCGGCTAGAGAGGCGTGGAAATCATCTCGTGTCCGTGCATTGGCGTTCTGCAGAAGATCTGACCAGTGATTTCGATAACCCTGCGGTCGCAGGGGGACTTGTACCTGCATGGCGACATGCTCTAGTCATAGATGATCCGGATGGGATCGCCTCCCAACTCAAACGAAAAGCGGAATCGTGGACATGGGATTCCATCAGCAGAAAATGCGATGCCTGGGTCGCGGAGCAGATATCGACCTTGGCCGAAGAAGTTCACAGACTTGTTGGGAGTTTGAGGGTAGGCAATGTGCTCATGGCTGCGGTTGTACGTTCCGTTCTTGCAACACGGTTGGCGACAGTTATCGCCGTCCACCTACGGCTTTTCTACGATACCGAGAACAGATTATGGGATACTGTCGATCGGGAGATGGGGGATCATTGGACGGCCCTTCAAGCGAAAGCACTCGGCATCGGAAACGAATCCTTTCGGGTGACATGCAAGGCATCTCTCGAACTGTACGCTGTAGCTGTAATACGGACGAAGCACTTGTTCAACAAGAGCCAGTACCAGGTGGTAGAACATGCATGCGCCATCGCCGGACATCCGATCCAATCAAGTTCTTCAACCGTAGATCGGTGAACGCGAGCGCTCCTGTGCTGGGTCACGTAGCTGGCCACAACCGCGATCCGAAAGTGTTCTGGCATAAGCCAACCGTGTCTGAGCCTTGGAG
>DAOWMR010000262.1 GCA_030642995.1 Spirochaetales bacterium | reverse complement strand
TCGGCGAGACTCTCATCCGGCAGGGGCGGAAGCTCAATGAGGTCTCCGGAAATGCCGATCGGCTCATACTTCTTCCACGCAACATGAATGGGATAGAGCCGGGCATCGCCGGCTGAGGCGTGCTCCCGCCACTGCTGTGCCCCGACGTGCCACGCATACTCAAATGTGTCGCGCAGGAGGGTGACCTCCAACGGCAACCACGTGGTTCCCTCAGCAAAGATGAGGTCATCGATTGAGGAGAACACCCGGTGCGCATCGTCACGCGATACTTGCAGATCAACGGCCGTGTAGATATGTCCGGGAACAGTGATAAGCGCTGCAGATACTCCAACGGACTCCAGCACTGCTGCGTAGAGTACCGAAATATCATCACAGTCACCTGCACGATAAGAGAGTGTCTGGCGCGGGAACTGAAGGAAATCCACTGTCTCCGGATCTTCAGAAAACTCGCTGTACGGAGTCGTCGGGTCGGGCATGTAGGTGATATTGTACTCACTGAGCGCGGAGAAGAGGATAATTGCCTCGGTGAGGTCGCGATTGATCATGGGGCTCGTCCGGGGACCGGCGATCGCCACCGCGTTGCGGGCAAAGGCAAGGACCGTATGATCCCGGGCCGTGACAAAGACTGCCGCCTTTTCGTCATCGTCCCACTGGATCGCGTTCCGATCGTGAAAGCTCACAGTGACTACCTGCTCGGTTCGCATTTCTTTGCCGCGTATTGTGTAGTCGACGGATAGAATAGCCTGCACCTCAAGGCCCTCGGTAATTCCGAGAACATCCGGGCTGAGGAGCGGACGCACATCCACTGCGTACCGCTCGCCGGCGGCAAGTAATGACGGCGCCGAACACACCTGCGGTTCCTGCATGAATCGATCAATAAAAAACGTGACCTTCACGTTTTCTGCGATGCGCTCACCGGTGTTCACGATCTCAAACGATCCAACCGGTATTCGCGGGTAGGCCCGAAACAGCGACGGGAAGAGCCGCAGGAAGGACGGATTGTGGATTTGAAGAGGTTCAGCAGGCTGCGCAAGCACCGGCGCCCAATGAATACCTATTCCAGCCGACAGGTTCACTGAGGCAAGGGCGCGAAGGAAACGAACCCGGAGATCCGCGGCAGCTGCCCAGTGCGAACTGAATCGGTACTGCGAGGCAAGGCCTGCCTCCAGAAGGTAGTTGCTCTGCACAATGGGGCCCGTGCCGCTCAAGTAACCGCCGAACAGGCGGGGCATGGCGGGTGACATGGCCATGTAGACTCCGCCGCCAAGAAACGGAGTGAAAGCGAGCCTGGTGAGGGACCCGAATGTGATACCGGCTCCGGCACTCACGCGAGCCACGCCTATCCTCACCGGCGGCATCTCCACCGCCATTGGCACCGACAAAAGGCCGTAGCCAAGCTCGGCCCTGCCTACAAACCGGGGGAGGGACGGCAGCCGGAAATGCCCTCCAAGGCATAGATCAGGACCACCTTCGAGTTCGGCGTACAAAGGCTGACTATAGCCGCCATCAAGGCTGAGGGACACGACCGGTGTGCGGAAGATGTCCGCTGCGTCCTGGAACGACTCCTGCTCCTCGGCCGCAATTGGTACGACAAGAATGAGCATCAGTATCCTGACGTGCAGCAGAACTGCTCTCTTCACAAGTTGCTCCTCACGGGCCGGATCCGTACGCCGCTTCCATCAAAACCCCGTTGTGTGTAATAGGTCAAGGGGCGGACGGCTCGCTTCAGCAACAAACAGTAGCCCTTGACGCTCCCGCGGCTCTACTCTATGTTTGAGGTGGTGATAGGGGTGCCGAGAGCCGGCTGAGACGAAACCCTTGGAACCTGAACTGGGTAATGCCAGCGAAGGGAATCACGGCCGACCACCGCTATCACCTGCATGGTGAGTGATAGCATGAACAAACCTGATTCCAATCAATCTACATCAAGATCACGACATCTCCGCTTACGACGGACCTTTGCGCGTAACGTGATCCCGCCGGTGACGGTCGTGGTAGTTGCCGTCGCGGCGTGGCAACTCATTGTCGTAGCCGGCGGCCTGCCGGCATTCATCCTGCCGTCGCCGGCAAACGTGATGCAGGCCGTGACGGAGACGGGGCCGCTGCTCACCGCCGCCGTTGCCGACACTATGCTCTCCACGCTCATCGGTCTCTCGGTGGCCATTGGATTGGCTATCGTCGTCGCAGCGGCTATGGATTTCGTGTCGTTCGTTCGGCGCGGGCTCTATCCCATCCTGGTTGCATCCCAGACAGTGCAGATCCTGGCCGTCGCGCCGCTCCTCATCATCTGGTTCGGGTTCGGTCGCCTTCCGACCGTGCTCGTGGTGGTGCTGTTCACCTTCTTTCCGATGGCAATCGCTACGGTGGATGGGTTGGCGGCAACCGATCCCGACTACGTGGCATTGATCCAGAGCATGGGCGGGAGGAAAGGATTCGTGTGGCGTGTTGTGCGGCTGCCCGCCGCGTTGCCGTCATTCTTCAGCGGGCTACGGATGGCGGTCACCTACAGTGTGGTCGCCGCGACGGTCGGCGAGTGGGTTGGAGGGACCGATGGACTCGGTCTCTACATGCTCCGAAGCAAGAACGCGCTGAAGACCGACCAGGTATTCGTGGGGATGATCATCACCACTGCAATCAGCATCGGGCTGTTTGTGATCGTCGCACTGGTGGAGCGGTTCGCGCTTGCCTGGAAATTTCGAGGCCGGCCGCGCGAGCAATGGCTTGAACATGGAATCTACTGACACAAGGAGAAAGAAATGATTCAACGAAGAATCGACATTCGTATCATCCTCGCCATAGCCCTGATGCTCTCAGCATCTGCGATTCTCTGTGCCGGCGCAGAGGCCGAGGATACGACCGCCGACCCGGTCACACTGATGCTGGACTGGGTGCCCAACGTCAACCACGTTGGCATCTACGTAGCGAGGGATCTCGGATTCTTCGCCGGGCAGGGGCTTGATGTGCGGATTGTGGAGCCGGGTGAGGTATATGCCACCAGCGCGGTGGTCGGCGGACAGGCGGAGTTCGGGATCGATTTTCAGGAGAACGTCACCCTTCTTCGTGCCGACGATGTGCCAATCGTGTCCATCGCCGCAATCTTTCAGACAAACACGTCGGGCTTCGCAGTCCGATCAGGAACCGGTATTGAGAGCCCGGCCGATTTTGAAGGGCTGGTCTATGGAACCTTCAACTCCCCGTTTGAAGAACCGACGCTCTCAACTCTCGTTCGGTACGCCGGCGGCAATCCCGACTCTATCCGCTATGTCACGGCCGGTACGGATCTGCTCGCGATGCTCGGACAGGGCCTGGCCGACATCGTATGGATTTTCTACGGCACTCAGGGTTTCCAAGCCCGGCGCGTGGGAGTCGAAATTGACTACTTCCCTCTGAATGAGTATTCGCAGTGTATTCCCGACTACTACACTCCGGTGATCATCGCATCCGAACAGACGTTGCAGGATCGACCGGACATGACGCGTCGATTTCTTGCGGCCCTCAGCGCAGCGCACGAACATGTAATCGCACACCCAGGTGAGGCGGCGCGCGTGCTGTCGGATGCAGTGCCGGAACTGGACCGGAATGAACTCGCAGAGAGTGTGCCGTGGCTTTCCGAGCGAATGATGATGGGAAATCCGTGGGGGTACCAGGAACTTGCCGTGTGGCAGGAGTACGGAGACTGGATGCGAGAGGTTGGGGTCCTCGAGGGAGCGTTTGACCCGTCCGGGGCGTTCACAACGGAGTTTCTGCCGGCACAATGAGCACCCCACTGCTTTCTCTCAGAGAGGTATCCAAATCATTTCACACCCGGGAACTCAGCGTCAAAGCGCTGGAGAAGATCAGTTTCACCGTGAACGAGGGTGAGTTCATCACGATCATCGGGCCGAGCGGGAGCGGCAAGAGCACGCTCTTCAATATCCTCGCCGGGCTCTTGGACTCCGACGAGGGATCAGTCGATTTCGTCGGCGGTGCGGCGGGGGAATGCAAGGTTGGGTACATGCCCCAGCGGGATCTTCTGCTGCCCTGGCGCAGAGTGATAGACAATGCAACGCTCCCGCTGGAAGCAGCCGGGATGTCACGCAAGGGTGCGCGGACCCAGGTTGCCGAGCATCTGGAGTCGTTCGGGCTTGCCGAGTTCCAACGATCCTACCCGGCCGAGCTTTCCGGAGGAATGCGTCAACGGGCTGCGCTGTTGCGGACGGTGACAACGGGCCGTCGGACTCTTCTTCTTGACGAGCCGTTTGGGGCTCTGGATGCCATCACTCGACGGCACATGCAGGACTGGCTCCTGACCGTTCACCGGGAGCTGCATCGCACCATCCTGTTCATCACCCATGATGTTGATGAGGCCGTCTACCTTGCCGACCGTGTCATCGTTCTCAGTTCCCGGCCCGGGCGGGTAATCCGCGAGCTCACCGTACCGTTACCTCGACCGCGCGAACAGCAGATGACGGCTGAGCCGGGTTTCGGCGCCTCGGTCGCGACGCTGCTCTCCGACCTCGGACTCAGCCACCGGTAGTACGCCGGTGACGTGATGATCGATCTACAATTCCTCTCCGCCCACTCCGTCCAATCGCCGCAGAATGGATTCCGAGAACCGAACGTGGAGCGCGCTCAAATTTTCGTCTATGTGCTCTGGTTGGCCGGCCTTCGGGATAGTCACGACCCCGCGCTGCGCGAGCAACCAGGCTATTGCGAGTTGGGCAGGTGTGCACCCGACTTCGGCCGCAATGTCCAGGACCGCCGCGGACTCAGTTCGGTCGGCAAGGGAACGCC
>DAOWMR010000349.1 GCA_030642995.1 Spirochaetales bacterium | reverse complement strand
CCGCGAGATCATGCCCAAAGAGATCCTTGTTGTCGTGGTCCTGGCACACCCCGGAATCGGAGCCTGAAATCAGGACATCGACATAGGTAGCGCAGGTATTGAATCCGATGTGCGATACCTCGGCAGAGCCCTGTGCACTGCCCGGGATCGCCGGTCGTCCTTTGAATGTAGTCGTTTGAGCCATCATGAAAATCCTTTCGTGTCCGTCAGTTCTTTTTTCTGGCCGCTCAAGCGGCACCGGCCGGCAGCTTGCCAGTGACGATCAACTCGGTCAGAGCATCGTCAAAGAAGAACCGAGCCAAGCTGTAAACCCGTGTTTTGTTGGAGTTTGTGGCGACACGTTCGTTCATCTGCACCGGAGTGGAACACCACATCATGGGGCAGTTGACGGGAATGCCAACTCCGTAACCCTTCAACTTCTTCGCCACATCGGGGTTCTGTTTCTCAAAGACATCTTTTATGTATATGGAGCCGAACATATAGGTCGGAACGCCGATCTTGTCTTTCCCGGCTTTCTCCATAGCGTCAACGATGCGCTTCCCCCAGTAGGTCATCTGACCGACTGTCATGTGGGGACATCCCAGGAACACTTTCTGCGGATCCCCGTGCTTGTCTTTCCAAAGGTCGGGGTAGCTCTTGTAGATGCGGTCCAGCTCGGCATCATCGATCACATAGGTTTGATACCCCTTGTTGAGAAGGTCCCGTCCCTTGTCGATGGCTTCCGGGGTTATCCCGTCCATGTGGTAGAGGCCGACGGCGCCGTTACTGGCCGTGGCCGCACCCAGGTCTTTCAGGTAACCGGCGTCGATATCCGATTTGAACCTGTCCATCCCGACAATGTACGAGACGTCTTCCATCACCTTCATCCCGATCGCCGAGCCGATCATCTCGGGATGGGGAAGCTTCGTGGTCTTGACATCGATCAACCACAAGGCCTGGCGTCCCTCGTCGGTCAACAAGCCAAACAGGGGGGCTTTGCCGAGGATGTTGCTCAACATGTCGATGCCCATGGAGTTGCGGTTGGTTCTGGCACCGATGGCCGAGTTCACATAGTTGATCGCCGATGACTCCGACCACGACAGAAAGTCGCCTCGCTTTGGCGTGTTGCCCATCTCGGGCAGGTAGCATGCGCAGCTCCAGTCGTTCTGGTTCCGCATCCCAAGCTTCTGGTTGAGGTCCGCGAGCTCATCCATACGGTTGTAAATCTTGTCCACCGCTGCCTGTTCATCGGCGGTGACCGGGAGGTTCACCGAGTCCATCGGTTTCGGGTCGGCAGTGAAAGGGGCGTAAGTTTTCAGTCCGCCATCAGAAAGTTGTTTGTAGATCTTCAGGAGTGGCTCGACACCGTCACTGCCCCAACTCACCGCCATGTGCGGGGCGCCTTGGAGGTCAACGAGTTTCTCAGCGCCGAAGAGTTCTCCGTAGGCCACCACCGTCTTGATAGCCTTCTGCAGCAGATCTCCCTTCTTGCCATCGTAGATTTCCTGCTCCTCGGGATTCAGCTTCATCTTTGGCTGCGGGTCAGTGTGTTTGGCCCCTGCCTTCGAGTGGCCAGTGTGGGTCGTTTGGGTGAAGTTTGGGTCTGTCCCAATTTGACCACCAAGTTGGTTCTTACTCATATCTGCCCTCCTTTCATCGGGTTCTCCTTTTCATCCAATCGTCAACACCTTCTCCAAGCCGCCCCAGCGTGGAACGTCGGAGCAGATCGCCGGGCCGCCGATCTTTGCTGTCCCTGGTGTTCCCCGGTTTATAGAAACACTATGAGATCGGAGAGCCGTCACTGCATCCCTAGAAGTTAGTGAGATTTTAGGGGTATTCGAGACGGGCTTGGTGCCAATATGCCCTCACGTTGAGTCGTTTTGTGAGAGAATCAACCGCCAGAATCTCGAAGAACGGTAGTAGGTGTATCGCCATGACGCAGACCGCTGAATATCCGAACGAAACAGCCTTGGATCACACCGAGGCGGAGGCTATAGGAATTCCAAACCCATAATCCGGCCTCCTCGCGACCGTTCGATCGCCCGATTCTACCACCGCAAATCTTTTCTGCAACAAATCGCCGGAGTCAAGCCCATGTCTTAGTTGAAACTCTCCACGGCCTTCCAACCTCAGGCAGTTCTGTAGCGTCCAGTTAAAGATGTCGCTCCGATCCTGCGGTAGTGGTGTGGCAGAAGAAAGACCTGAGCGGCCGCGGGATGCGAATAGCCGTCTTCTCGAGCTTCGCCCTCGTGGCGTTTCTCATGTTTGCGCTGGGCATACCGACTGAATAGGCGGCCCCGTCGTGAGACGGTTCCCCTGTCCAGCAATTACTTGGCAGTCCGCGCGCGTCGATGGTTCCGTGAACTTCGGACTCACCTTAGAGCAAGACCAAGCTCTGATTGCAGGAATCCCAAAAGTCTGAGAGAGTCCGGTGGTCCCCACGCGCTGGAAGCGGCTGCCGGAAGTCCTGAAATGGATACCGACGCCGATCCGGGCACGAGAGATAAGGAGCCGGCATTGACCACGTCAAAGAAACGACTGACCTGGAAGGACATCACCGAGATCATCGTCGGCGCGTCCATGCTCGTGATACCACTCGCCATGACCGAGGAGGTTTGGGACCTGGGGAGGAACCTGCCGTTAACCAACACGATCTTCATCGCCACAGTCTCCTACGTATTCATCGGTGTGTTCGTCTACTTCGGGGTGTACAACGCGGACTTGAGCGAGCACGGTGGCGAGTTCGTTAAGAGGGTGCTGGCGATCTACATAATCACCCTGGCGGTCTCGGTGCTGTATCTGGCGGCTATAGACAAGTTCCCTCTGATGACCGAGCCGTTGGTGGCCATCAAGAGAGCGGTCGTGGTCTCATTGCCGGGAAGTTTCCTTGCCACGTTCGTGGACAAGATCTCCTGAGTGAAGGACTCGAATCCAGGTCGGAACGACTGTAATCCCCCGGAAGAGAAGGTGAATCCACCAGGCGCTATAGCATTGGGCATGAAAGATGAAGCATTCGAACTCCTGGAAAAAGGAATGGAGGTACGGGATTCCTTTCTGGTCTGGCTCAATGCTGCGCCTTATTTACACAGGTTGCGTGGGGATTCCCGTAGTGCTAAGATGCTCAAGAACGTTGGTCTGGAATAATGGCCGCCATGATGCGTGATTCGTCACGGCAGCAGAACAGGATGGGCGGTACGCGAGAATGCTGAACATAATAGTGGTCGTCGTGGCCTGCGCCACTGGTGCTTTTCTGGCCTTTTCACCCCGACTTTCGAAATCATCGAGCTGGCAGGCCACGGTGACACCTCTCGCCTCGATCATGGGCAGTGGCTTCCTCGTGAGCGCACCTTTGCTGGCTGGCATCGTCGGCAATCTGGCGCTCGTCTGCATGGCCCTGCTGCTCTTGCTGGCCTACTTCGTCGGCGGGGCCATTCGCTTCAACATTCGCCACTTCGAACCGATCGAAAACAAAGGCTCGGGCCCTCCTCAGACGATTGCATTCCTCTCCCGAGTCGTGCTCGCAGGGGCGTACTTCATCTCGATCAGTTACTACCTTCAACTGCTGGCGGCCTTCGTTCTCGGTGGTCTTGGCATTACCAGCACAACGGGGGCTTCCATCATCTCGAGCACCCTGTTGCTGACCATCGCGGGCATCGGAATGTGGCGGGGGCTCGCCCTGCTGGGGCGGGTCGAGAAGTATGCGGTCAGCCTGAACCTGGGCATGATCGCGGCGCTGCTCGT
>DAOWMR010000536.1 GCA_030642995.1 Spirochaetales bacterium | reverse complement strand
CGGCCTCTCCAACGGCTCCCGCGATGAGGTAGAGATTGGCCGGCAGGACCTTCGTCCCCGGATCATCGGGGTTGTCAATCTCGGCCCCTTCGTACGCGGCGATGGCGCCGGCCGGATCACCCGCGTGAACCGAAAGCGTGATCGCCTCATATGCATCGTCAATGGTCAGGACCGGTGGCGGGGTCGTCCCTTCGGCGGGAGTCATATCTTCTTCGGGTTGGTCCAGAATCGGTTGGGACGGGAGACTCGAGCATCCTGAGAACGCAGCCGCCGTGAGAATGCAGATCGCCACGACTGCGGCGACTCGGATTGTGGCTGGAGTGGATCGATTCATGAACGGCACGAATGATAGCGGCTCAATCTTTGTTGCACAAGCGATGGTCGGTTGCTACAATCGCGGCTGAATGAGTACCCGTTTCAATAAGGCATATCTCCTGGTGCCGGTGATCTACATCGGTGTCATCTTTGGACTCCTCTTTCTGCAGTTCTCCGGCGGAGAACGGTTCTCTCGGACGGTCGGGCCCCTCTCCCTTCGGGCAACGCGAAACGCGACATCCGAGGCGGGCGAACCAACGGTTCGTGGACTGAACATTGAGTTCACAGGCCTCGCATTTGGTTTTGATGATGAGACCGGTCTGGTCGTCCGGACGGTGGACGAATTGATAGAAGTTCCGGTCCACGGATTCACTCAAGAAGACGACGGATTCGTCGTGGAGTTTGCCGGCGGTTTTCTGCTGTCGTTCACGGCGGCTGAGGATCCGGTGCCTGAAGTTCAGCTGACCCTCACTGTGCCGGAATTGGTCACCCTCGGGGAGCACGTCCTTGAACCATCCGGAATCACTGAGATTAGTATTCCGTTCCAGTTCGTGGGCAATGCAGTGCCCGACGGGTCGGAACGCGCATCCTTTGTGACAGTAGCAGGAAGAGACGCGAACTACTTCTTCACCGCTCCGCCGGGCGCCCTGATTGATCCGGTCAACGAGAAAATCCTCCTCAAGCCTGTGGCGTCGGGGCGGGCCGTCCGCTACGTTGAAGCCGCTGCCGGCAACCCAAGCACCGTTCTCGGGTGGTTTGCCGACGGCGCCTACGGCATGACCGCAGCAGAGTATGACCGTGCGGTGGATCAATTCGTGGGCAAGGCCTACGCCGGCTGGACGAGCGGACGGTACAACGCGTCGTCTCTCACCTGGAACGGCCCCGGCGGATTCGCCGAATTCTCGGAATCCACGTTGGTTGCCTACCTGGCGGAAGCGTGGCGACGGGACGACTACGACCGCGCATTTGCCGAGATGAGGAGGGCAACGGACATCCACCCGGAGAGTCTCGGCCTTCTTTCTTCAGGCTATCTCGGAAATCTCGAGGAAGTGTACACGAGACTCTCAACCGTCGACTCCGCAACCGCCGGGGATATCCGCTCGGATCTGGAGCAGGAACGCTCGACGGTCTTCCGCATGCCGGACATCTTCCTCTTTGCGGCGGACCGTGGCGACGCAGGCCTCTATGATGAGCTCATGGATTTCGCAGGGCGGGTTGGTCTCCG
>DAOWMR010000187.1 GCA_030642995.1 Spirochaetales bacterium | reverse complement strand
GGCCGAGACTCCGGCACGCCTCGGAAAACCACCTCGCGCAGGTTTCGTCCGGTGCTACGGTGTACCCGTCATAGGCGGGTTCCCAGTCAATTTCCACCGGGACGCCAAACTCGTCGGCTACCCTGGAGCAGGCGCCGCAAATGCCATCCTGAAGGTACTGGAACTGTGCGTTGTCAAAGCTACGGAACTCGCCTCGCAGCACAGCGCGGTCCGGCACCACGTTCGTCTGCTCCCCGCCGCGAATCATGCCAACATTCGCCGTGCTCTCCCCGCCGAGCGTGCCCATGGGCAGTTGCGGGACCAACTTGGCGGCAACGAGGATCGCATTGATCCCTTCGTCCGGGTTGAGTGCCCCGTGGGCACTCTTGCCGTGAACGGTGCAGGTGTAGTGGCTCTTGCGCGGGGCGCGATGGATGGCAGTGAATGGAGGCGTTTCACCGTCAAGGTTGAATCCGTCTCTCGCCCGTATGAGCGACGGGTCAAATGTCCGCGAGCCGAGGCAGCCGAGTTCTTCCTGGACCATGAGGATTACTTCCAGACTGCGGTGCGTATCCGGATGTTCCGCGCAGAGGGCGAGCATCTCGAGCGCTGCGGCCACTCCCACCTTGTCGTCTCCCCCGAGCACCGTGCGTCCATCTGTTTTGATCCTGCCGCCTTCCCGAATGACCATGATCTGATCGATTTCGGAGGGCACCGGCACGGTGTCAATGTGAGCGGACAAAAACAGGCGCTCCGGGTGGTTGTTCTCGCGGGCCAGTACGATGTTCCCCTGCCCGCCCACAGACTCGCTACGGCCCGCCTCTCCGGCGCCGGCGACTTCGGTTTCGCGAATGGTTGCCCCGTAGTCACGGGCAAAATCGAGGATGCGCGTCGCCACGCGGTCTTCGCTCTGCGACGGGCTGGGAATGGAGCAGAGCTCGATCAGTACGGTGAGGAATCGGTCGCGGTCTATGCGACGCGGGCGCTGCACGCTCAAAACAGATGGGCTTCCTGGGCGTTCAGGATTACCGTTGCGTCCAGAGCGGCCCGGATGGCGATCTTCTCGCCTTGTATGTAGAGCGCTTCTTTCCCTTCCAGGGTGGGCTGCGTCTCCAGCCAGATGTTGGAATCGGTAGACACGACCACGCCGGTCTTCGCGCCGCGAACTGCGCCGATAATGAACAGGCAGGCGGCTTCCTGTTCGGCCGCCTTGATGCCAGTGTTTGTGAGAAGGGTGTTCAGTTCCTGGTTCTGGACGTAGTAAGCGTCACGGGAAAAGCCAATCCCCACCTGGTACGACACGCCGGATTCGCGGAGCGCCTGAATGAGGGCATTGCTCACGTCGAGATCGGCGACGGCTGGAAACTCCGGTGGAAGATACGCCATGGTTGTGCCTTCCCCCCGATACGCTGCGGTAATCACGACAGGAGTACCAATTGGTGTGTCCTTCTGCCGACCGCCCGCGGAACCGACCCGGATAAAGACTTTCGCACCGAGTTTGATCAGTTCCTCAATGGCAATGGACGCTGCCGGCCCTCCGATACCTGAGGAACAAACGGTGATCTCCACACCCTTGTAAGTGCCCGTGTACACCACGTACTCCCGATTCTCGGCCATCTTCTGAGCCGAATCCATCTGCGCGACGATCCGTTCTACACGACCCGGGTCTCCCGGAATGAGCACGTATGGTGCAATATCGCCCGACCCGCACCGGATGTGTTTGAGGATCTTCTTCGTCTCACTCATGGTTGGGTCTTCTCTCCACGATTAGTCGATCTGCAGGAATGTGGACCTTCGTGTAGGACGACAGATCGGTTGGTTTGCCGGGCATGACGACCGCAATACTCTGGTCACCGCTACTCGCGGCGTAGAGGGTCGTGCTGCCGTGGTAGTTCGTGTAGTTTACGGTTACCGGAAGCGTGTTCTCTGTTGCTTCCAATGAAAAGACAGCATCCCGTGGTCTGAAAAAGAGATAAACCTCGTCCCCAGTTTGGAGTCCTTCCCCGCGGGTTCGACAGCAATTGAATTCCGACTCGCCGCTGCGCACCACCACCCCCGAATCACTAGAAGCAGTCACCGTTCCGACGAGTCGATTGTCAAACCCCATGAATCGGGCAACAAAGGGTGTAGCGGGATTCTCGTAGATCTCTTCGGGGGTCCCGATCTGTTCTATGTCTCCCCCATTCATTACGACGATCTTGCTGGACAAACTCAGCGCCTCAATCTGGTCGTGGGTCACGTAGATCATGGTGATGTTCAACTGGTGCTGGAGTCGACTGAGTTCCGCCCGCATTTCGTCCCGGAGCTTGGCATCCAGATTGGAGAGCGGTTCGTCAAGGAGGAGGAGATCCGGCTCAATGACGATTGATCGTGCCAAGGCCACTCGTTGCCGCTGACCACCGGAGAGTTGGGCTGGAAGTCGGCGCTCAAGCCCGGTCAGCGATACCATCTCCAGAACATCCGCCACCCGGCGACGAATCTCCGGTCGCTCCACCTTTCGACGCTTCAGGCCGTACGCAACGTTCTCAAAGACCGTGAGGTGCGGGAAGAGCGCATAGTTCTGGAATACGAGACCGATGTTCCGCTTGTTCGGCGGAACCGTTGTAACGTCCTTCCCGCCGATCATGACGGTCCCGGCCTGGGCAATGATGAACCCCGCGATGGTCCGCAGTGTCGTGGTCTTTCCACAACCACTCGGTCCAAGCAACGAGAGAAGCTCGCCCTTGCCTACCTCGAGGTGGAAACCCTTCAATACCGGGTTGTCACGAACATACCCAGCGGTTATTCCGGCAAGTTCAACAAAAGCCATGTCCCATCCATCCTCTATAGATAGTTCGTAATGCCGAGCGCACGTTCGGCACCCTGAACAATCAGAATCGTAAACACGATGATGATGCTGGAAAGCGCCGAGATAGTCGGGTCGAAGTAGTATTCCATGTACACCAGCATCTGAATTGGAAGCGTCGCAACGCCCGGACCCGTCAGAAAGAGGGAGATTGGGACATTGTTGAACGATGTGATGAACGCGAGGATAAAGGCTGCCACCAGACCGGAGCGAACGTTGGGCACTACCACTGCGAAGAAGGTGTGTAACCGCGTGGAACCCAGGCTCACTGCCGCCTCTTCGACTGCCGGGTCGAAGTTCCGAAGACTCGCAGAAACAACTCGAACGGCATACGGGAAGAGAATTGCTGTGTGTCCGAAATAGAGACCCATTCCTATCGGGACCTTTGTGACGAAGATGAAAAAGCGGAGCAGGGAGAATCCAATGACCAGGCCCGGGACGATCGCGGGAGAAGAAAAGAAAACCTCAAGAGCAGTCTTCCCGCGAAATGAGTACCGAACCAGTGCATACGCGACGGGAACGCCCAGGGCGAGAGCAGTAAAGGTAGCCGCCAGGCCGGTTTTGAGGCTGATCCAGAATGTCGTTCTGAACATGCGAATGTTGAATACCTTCTGGTACCACTCCAGAGAGAACCCGCTCGGCGGGAAGCGCATGATTGAATCGGCACTGAACGATGAGAGCAGAATGACAACGAAGGGACCGAGCAAGAAAACCAGCGTGAGGCCAAACAGAACGGCGGGAAACCGGGGCTGCTTCATAGGTTTCTTGGCCTGTAGATTCTGAGCCCGTTGTAGAGTACGAGGGTGGTGACAATCATGACGACGGCGATGACCGTTCCAGCTTCCCAGTTCATAAGAACCAGTGACTCCAATCGCATCAGCGTTGCCAACGTGAGAACTTTCGTTCCTCCCAGGATCGCCGGTGTCACGTAGGCGGTGATACACCCGGTGAAGACAAGCGTGACGCCCATGATCAATCCGTCGTACGAGAGCGGAACGAGAACTCGGAAAAAGCTCCCAAGCCGGGATGAACCCAGGCTGAGCGCCGCCTCTTCAACATCGTCCTGCACGTTCTCGAGCGCGCTCACCAGCGTGAGCACCATGATTGGGAGAAAGAGTTGCAGGAGGCCCACCACAATTGCCCCTTCCGTGTACAGAAGCCGGGCCGGTTCCTGAACCAATCGGAGCGCGCGGAGCGTCTCGTTGACGATGCCAAATCGGCCCAGAACCACGATCCAGGCAAAGGTCCGCGCAACCGGACTGGTCATGAGAGGCAGAATCACCAGGGACATGAGCAGAGATTTGCGTCCGACCGGCAGCCGGACAATTACGTACGCGCTGGGATAGCCGAGCAGCACCGCCAGTGGAGTAACGATCAGGGCAATCTTCAGCGTTCGCAGGTAGACGTGCCGGAACTGTCGATCGGAGAGTACCTCCCCGTAGCGAGCGAGAGTCAGCGCCCCTTCAGCGTCCCGAAAGCTCTCCGCAAAGACAAAAAGCAACGGTACGAGAAAGAACAGCAGGAGAAAGATAGCGCCCGGAAGAATGAGCAATGTGAGAGTTCGCTTGAGATTGAGCTGGTTCATGCCCTGCCCGGTCCTCGATCAAAATGCTCGGGCGGCGTTGCCGCCGCCCGAGAGATGTGTCTATTGATTGCTACTCGACGAAGATGGCGTTCCAGAGATCGATCCACTCTTCCTGCAGAGCCGCCATTTCCTTCTGGCTGAAGAAATTCAGGCTCGACAGCAGTTCGTCGCCATAGGTGAGGTTCTCCCCAACTTCCGCCGGCAGCACGATGTCGGTACGGGCGGGCGAATCAACGAGATCCATGGCCTCAGCCATCTGAACGTCGTAGGAGAGGAGATGGTCAATGTAGAGATGTGCAAGCGCGTCATTGTCAGTCCCGGCGCCAACACTGACCATGCTGAATGATCCGACCAATCCTTCTTCCGGAATGACCGTCTTCAGCGGGAGTCCGGTTGCCTTGATGTTACCCCATGCGAAACTCGCGTAGGGGGCCACGTAGACCTCTTCCTGCGCGATAAGCGTATTCAGCTCGGAGGAGCGCACATAGGCGGTGAGAACGTTTGGAGCAAGTTCTTCCAACTTCTCCCACCCGACATCGGTCGCGTTGAAATCTCCGGCCCACGCCTCGGAGAGCATGTAGATGAGTGTTGGGCCGTAGGTGGTCGTGATGTAGGGGATGGAGAGGAAACCGGCAATATCGTCACGGGAGAGATCCCGCCAAGAGGTGATCTCATCTACTTTGTCGGTTCGATAGACCAGACCAAGGTGCTGGATCGTATATCCAATGGCATACTGGCCACCGAGCGGGTCCTGCGCAGACTCCATGAGTGCGTCCAGATTGGTCAGCAGGCTCGGGTCGTATGGTTTGATAATCCCCTCGTCTACCGCGTTCTGGGCCCAAGCGCCTGCAAACAGTGCCACGTCCACCAGGGGACTGTCTTTCCGCGCAACCATCTTGGTGAAACGGTCGGAGTTGTTTCCGGTTTCGACGATGATCTCCACGCCGTATTGCTCCTCGAACGGAACAATGATGTTCTTCTCCAGCAAATCCATGTTGTAGCCCCACATGGAAATCGTGAGCGTCTGCCCCTCAAAGGACATTTCCGATCCTTCGGAAGCTTCCGGTTCAGCAGTCGCCGTTGCGAATACCAGGCCGGCGGCCAGGAGCAGCATCATGGATGCAATACAGATTCTCTTTCTCATTCGATCCCCCTCTTTGTTCGGTCACACCTGGTTCACGACACGTGAAGCAGACCAAGGTTAACCGTTTGACCATTCTTCGCACAGAATCACGGGGCTGTCAAGGGAAAACTGATCATATCGAATCGGTGTTAGGCACAAACAATCTTCTTGACATTGGCAACATCGCATGCGATAAGGATAGTTAACCGATTAACATGATCGGCATAGGAACACCGTGGGAGCAAGCATCAAGGAAGTCGCGAAACGAGTTGGCGTTTCGGCATCATCGGTTTCAATCTACCTGAACTCCCCGGATACGAAGCGGGTCGGTGAATCCACAAAGCGGAAGATTGACCGGGCGGTCAGGGAACTGAACTACCGGAAGAACTTGTTTGCGACCAGCCTTTCACGGCACGAGTCCATGATCATCGGGATCATCATTCCAACGCTGACACCGCTGTTTAGAAACCTGTACACCAACACGCTGCTCGC